>JAADEJ010000013.1 GCA_013153475.1 Campylobacterota bacterium | reverse complement strand
GCACGGGGGTTAGATTTTGAAAGCCTGAATTTCGCGTGAGAGTTCGTTGGCGAGCCGTTCGATTTCCGCGACACTCTTTTCCGCCGCCGCCATATGCTCTTTGTTGCGAAGGGAGAGGGTTTTGGTGCTCTCCATCTTTTTGATGAACGCGTTCATCACCTTGGTCGCCTCGTCGATCGTTTTAAAAGTATGATCGATATGTTCGACCACCTCTTTCATATCGTTGCTGACGGTGTTGATTTCGGTTTCCACCACGGTGGCGTCCTGGGTGAGGCGTTCGACGTTTTTGATGTTGTTCCCCATCTGACTGCTGGCATCCATGATGGATTGGACAATGACATTGATGGTGGCGTTGATGTCTACCAGACTTTTTTGGGTGCGCTCGGCCAATTTTCTGACTTCGTCGGCTACGACGGCGAAGCCCCTACCGTGTTCACCGGCCCGTGCCGCTTCGATGGCGGCGTTGAGTGCCAGCAGGTTGGTCTGGTCGGCGATATCGGAGATGACGTTGAGAACCTCTTTGACCTGTCCCGCCTCTTCGCTGAGATTCTGGAGTTGTTGGGCAAGGTCGTGTTCGACCTGGGCGTTGTTTTCGATCTGCTCGATGGTGCCGCGAATCATGTCCACGGTTCGTTCAAGATTGCCGTTGGCTTGGATCATGCGTTCTCTCGTCTCTTTGACCTCTTCGTTGCCCGAAACGAAGATCTGGGTGATATGTTCGGCCTCCTGCGCGCTTTCTGTGACGATCTGCGCTTCCCGGTCGGAGTTGGTGCGTATCTCCTGAATCAGGTTGCCTACCCGGTTGACCGCCCGAACGTTTTCATCGGTTCCCTGTTTGACCTGGAGCATGAAACGGTGCAGGGTTTCGACGAACTGGTTGAACGCTTTCAGGATGCGTCCGAACTCGTCGTGCATACGGAGATTGTCGGTGCGAAGGGTCAAATCACGCTCTTTGGCGGTTGTCTCGATGATCTTTTCCAGTGTGCGGATGCGTCCGGTTATGTTTTTGATGGCGAAGATCGCCATCAGAATCGAGAGGAGAATCATGATCATGTTGGCGGACATTTCGTAAATGGCGCGGCTGCCGAGAGACTGGAGGCTCTCTTCGATGGTACGGGCGATGGCGTCGTCGATCTGCTTGAGAACGTTGATTTTACGGGTAATGGTGGCGAACCATGTTTCGGGATCGACGCCAAAGCCTCCCGTCTGTGCCTTGGCTTTGGCCAACTCCCGATATTTTTCGACTTCCGCGAAACTGGGATCTTTGCTCTTTTCCTTGTAGATGGCCTGCAAGGAGTCCGGAGCGAGTGCCAGAAAATCGTCGATATAGGCGTTCTGCTCCGCTACGAGACTGATAAAGCGTTCATAGTTTGAGGGGGTGAAACGGTCGGCGCCGAAGACCGTGCTGAGGATCGCCCGTTCGATACCGGCGCGCTCTTTGGCTTTGAGAAACGCCCCGTAACTCGAGAGCATACAGAAGATCGATTTATTCGGTGCGAGGAAGGCCGTTTCGGTCACGATGTTGAGCATTTCGCCGTTGAGGTGGGAGTAGAAGCTCACCGCGTCTTTGACGGCGATGTTTTGGTTCTGTACCTTTTTGCGGATCTGCTCGATCTGTTTCAGGTGTTCCAGAAGACCGTGGAGGATATGGCGGATACGGTCGGGATAGTGGGAAAAGTCGAGTTGTGCGATCGACTCTTCCACCTCCCGGAGCCGTCGGTCCGTCTCTTTGTACTGTTCGGCGAAGCTTCTTCCGAATTTTTGGCCGTGACTGCTCAAGAATCCGGCACTGATGCCCCGTTCCCGCTGCAGCTCGTGAATGAGACGGCTCAGAATTTTTGTGGTTCGGACCAGTTCGTAGGATTTCTGGGCGTTCAGCCGGTCGCTTTGGAGTTGATACGCGCTGACGCCGGCGAAGTAGAGAAGCAGCAGAATCGGCAACGCCACCAATCCGACGATTTTGGCCCGAATCGAAAGATTGTCCGGTGACATAGTGTGTTCTCCTTGGTCATGTTTTTGGTTTGGGTTCCGTTAAACGAACGGTTACGACAACGTTTAATTTGATTATATCAGGATAATTCGGAAAAAAGAGACAAAAAGGCTGTTTGACGATGTTTTAACGGAAAATGTTGTAAGATTTCAAAAGTTTCCCTGAAGGAAAACCATGAAAAACCGGGAAGGTTTTGATCACCGGGTATTGATTGTGGATGACGAGCCGCTGAATATCGAGGTGGCCGCCGCTTTTCTGGAGGAGCTCGGTGCGATCAAAATCCATTACGCCAAGGACGGAGAGTCCGCGATAGAAGGGGTGCGGCGTCACGATTTCGACCTGATTTTGTTGGATGTCAACCTGCCGGGTATGGATGGATTCGAAGTGTGCCGGTTGTTGAAAAAGAATCCGAAAACAGCGGATATCCCCGTGATTTTTATGACCGCCGAACACGGGATCGAAGTCGTAGCCAGGGCTTTTGAGGTAGGCGGTGTGGACTACCTGCCCAAACCTTTCAGCGGAGAGGAGTTCAAAGCGAGGGTAAAAACCCATTTGCGTTTGCGAAAGACCTTGGCGGAGTTACGGGAGAAACAGTCCCGTCTGGCCGACCTTTCGATCACCGATCCCCTGACACGTTGCTGCAACCACTTTTTCTTTCAGACCCGTCTGAAACAGATGCTCGAGCACGGCAAAGAGGGGTGGCTGATGCGGGTGCATGTGGGGCGGCTGGAAAAGATCGATCTGCTGATGGGGTACCGCAAAGCCGATGCCGCATTGCGCGAGATGGCGGCGATTCTACTTGAAAGACTCTATCGTTCCGACCTTTGCGGCCGGTTGTACGGAGCCCATTTCGTTGCGATGCTTCCCGGTCGCAAGAGGGCGGAAGTGGAGGAGATTATCCGTCAAATTCTTCAGGATGTGGCGGAGAAGAAACTTCTGAAAGAGAATGCGGAGATAGAAATCGTCGCAATCCGCATCCATAAGGGAGATACTCCCGTCTCCCTGATGCGTCGTTCCAACAAGCTGCTGCTGCGAAAAGGGTCACGTCTCTATCTTATCGAGGAATAGGGCGATTTTCTCTTTCAGATCCCACAGTTGGGCCGTCAGAATGGAGACCTCCTCTTTCAGGGAGAGCGGGGAGATCGTCTCCTTGAGCCGTTTTTCCAGGGCCTGCGCTTTGTTGTAGGTGTGGGTGAAACGCATATTTCCCGCCGAACCCTTGATTTTGTGAAGAATCTCTTTGAGCAAAGAGGTGTCGTTTCGGGTGACAGCCGTCTCCAGCTCCTCGATCATACCGTCGGTACTGCGGGCGAACCGTTCCAGCAGGGAGGCGAGCACTCTCTCGTTTTTGAGGCCCAGATAGCGTTTCAACGGCTCGAAACTGACGGTATCGAAGGCGATTCCTTCCATTAACGGACGGGAAGGTTTCAGGTAGGCGGAGAGAATCTCTTCCAGGGCATCCGTGTCGATGGGTTTGGTCAGGTGTGCGACGAATCCGTTTTGAAGATAGCGGGCTTTTTCGTCGGCCATCGCATTGGCCGTCAGGGCGACGATGGGTGTTTTGCCGCCCCGTTTCAACAGTCGGACAGCGGTTTCGACCCCGTCCATCTCCGGCATGTTGACATCCATCAGAATCAGATCGAACGGTCCTTCTCTCTCGAAAAGGCGGAGGGCCTCTTTGCCGTTTTCGGCCAGTGTGAACGCGATGCCCCTTTCTTTCAGCAGTTCGCCGATGAGCAACTGGTTGACGGGGTTGTCCTCCGCTACCAGAACGCGCCCTTTGTAACTTTGTGTCGGGGCGGGGGCCAACGGTTCCCTGCGGGCCGGTGACGAGCCGAAAACCGTAACGATCAGATCGAAAAGTATCGAACCCACGACCGGCATATCGAGTCTATGGACAGTTTTGGAAGCGGGAAGCTCCGCTTTTTCCTCTTCGCTGACGTAGGCGATATGGAGTTCGGGGAAACGGGTATGCCAGGAAGTTGCGGGCTCTTTTTCCATATGGTCGGCGGAGATGAACAGGAGCTTCGCCGTCGAGGGGAGGGTCCGTATGTCGGTATGCTCTTCGTAGGGGATGTTCCATACCCTCAGATAGTGCCGAATGGTATCGAAAACGAGACAGTCGTGGGGGGAAGGATGCAGGAAGTGGATCGCCTCTTGTTGAAGTGAGGGGATAGGAAGCGGCCGGGGTTCGGTCTGGGCGACGGGCAGGCGCAGTTCGAAACCGAAGAGGGAGCCTTTTCCCGGTTCGGATGTTACGGTGATCTTCGATCCCATCATTTCGACAAAACGGGCGCTGATGGGCAGGCCCAGGCCCGTTCCGCCAAACTGTTTGTGGATCGATTCATCCGCCTGGGTAAAGAGATCGAAGATTTTGGTCTGTTGGTCGGGCGCGATGCCGATACCGTTATCCTGTACCCTGAAGCCGACAGTCACCTCCTTTTCGTTTTGGGAGAGCAGTTCGACGTCGAGTTCGACCTCTCCCCGTTCCGGCGTGAATTTGATGGCGTTGTTGATGAGGTTGCCCAGGACCTGTTTGATTCTCAGAATGTCGCAGACGACGGGAGGGATGGTCGGGTCGATAAAAGCCGCATAGGCGATATGCTTCTCTTTGGCTTTGGCGGCGAAAACGGTGGCGACGTTTTCGATCTCTTTCGTCAGATCGGCCGGTGCCGGTGCCAGTTTCATGCCGCCGCTTTCGATTTTTGAAAGATCCAGGATGTCGTTGACGATACCCAACAGGGTTTTCCCGCTTTGGTGGATAATCTCGAGATAGCGCCGCATTTCATCGTCACCGCTCTTTTTGAGAAGCAACTCTGTGAAACCGAGAATGCCGTTGAGAGGCGTGCGGATCTCATGGCTCATATTGGCGACGAATTGCGATTTGGCGTGTTCGTTGAGCTGGGCGCGGATCAGCGCCTCTTCCAGGGGGGTGATGTCGTTGAGGGTCAGAACGAACCGTTTTTTGCCGAGGGGGGTGGCTTTGAGCAGAAAAGTGCGTGTCTTGCCGTGTTTGTCCTTCATCTTGACCTTGTGTCTCTGGTCGGGGTTACCGGAAACGAAATCGAGCCAGTTGCCGCGGGCTTTGGGGTAGATGTATCCCTCCTCTTCGAGGAAAAGGTCGCAAATGCAGTCGTGCCGTTTTTTGAAATCTTTGAGATTCTTGAAGTCGAAGTAGTCGAAAAAGAGGCGATTGGTCCGCAGTATCCCCTTTTTCTTGGAAACGTAGAGGGTGATGGCGTCCAGATTGTCCAAAATGGCCTGCAACTCCCTCTCTTTGGATTTGAGAGCCTCCTGATCCACCATCTGCTGGGTAATGTCTTTGCGGAGAGCGATAAACTCCAGAATCTCTCCTCGACTGTCGAGAATGGGAAAGATGGTCGCATCGACGTAATAACTCTTTCCCTTCTTGTTCAGGTTTTTGATAATCCCCTGCCACGGTTTTTTGGCCAGAATGGTTTTCCACATCTTTTTGAAGGTTTTGGCGGGCATATCGGGATGGCGGACGATACTGTGGGGTTGGCCGATGAGCTCTTCGGCGCTGTAGCCGCTGCAGCGGACAAAGTGGTCGTTGACGTAGGTAATGATGCCGTGACGGTCGGTTTTTGAGACCAGCATCGCCTTGTCGACCGCCTCTTTGTATTGACTGAGAATATGGGCCGCCTCGTCTCCCGTGATCGGGGTGACGATACCCTCCTCGATCTCTTCGAGAGGGAGTACGTGGGCACTCATGGTCATGCCGGCGCGGCTAAGGGCTTTTTGGATCTTTTTTTCATCACCGACGGGAACAAGAATCAGATGGCGTTCCTCTTTGGAGTGTTTCAGGTATTGAAGGGCCTCTTTGACCCGTTTGAAACGGAAGCGTTCCATCGGTATCCTTGTTGAAAATATCACATATATTTACTATAACATAAACAGGCAACCTGTGTGTAAGAAGGTTGTCAAGTGTGTCTGAACGTGATTCACCGGATAGATCGTCCGAAGTGAGGCTCTTTTTAAGAGAGCTTGGGTTATGATCGAGAAAAGTGTTACGAAAGGAGTGCCATGCACATCGAACCGCGACTGTTGGACTTTGTGGCGTTGGGTATCTTTGTGGTGGTTACGATTTTTCTGATCTATCTGGTTATCTATATTCACGACATCCCTTACGAGATTGCGAAAAAGCGTAACCATCCCCATCAGGAAGCGATTCACGCGGCCGGATGGGTGAGCCTTTTTCTCATGCATACCATCTGGCCTTTTTTGTGGATATGGGCCTATCTTTACCGTCCGGAATCGGGCTGGGGGATGGAGAAGGTGGAGATCGAGCCTTCCGAGGAGTTGAAAGGACGGCTTAGGGCTATTGACGAGCTGGAGAGAAAGGTAGCCGAGTTGGAGTCCAGATTGCGGGAGAAGAGAGAGGGGGAGGTTGACTGATGGAAACCTTGATGCTCTTAACCTATTCGGCGCTGTGCTGGACGATATTCAAGGTTTTCAAAATCCCGGTGAACAAATGGTCGTTGACAACCGCCGTGTTGGGCGGTGTGGTTTTGATCGGCCATGTGTTGATGGGTATGGCCTATTATCATCCCGCGTCGAAAAAAGCGCGTATCTTTTACGTGGTGACGCAGATTATCCCCAACGTCAAAGGAAAAGTGATTGAGGTGGACGCCCTGCCCAACGTGCCGCTGAAAAAGGGGGATGTGCTTTTCAAAATCGATCCCACGCCCTATCAGGCCCGGGTGGATGAGCTCAAAGCCCAGTTGGCATTCGCCAAAAAACGCCTGGCGGATACGATCAAACTGCACCAAAAGGCCGGCGGATCGAAATTCGATGTGGAGGAGTATCGCAAACAGGTAGCCAGTTACCGGGCGAAGCTGGCCGATGCGATGTTCGACCTTGAGAGTTGTACCGTGCGTGCGCCCGCCGACGGATTCGTGACCCATGTCAGGGTCACGCCCGGGCAGATGGCGGTGCCGTTTCCTTTTCAGCCCATGATGACTTTTATCAATGCCGACACCGCGACGCTGGTGGCCGGTTTTCCGCCCGAACCCAGCTCCAATATCGACCCGGGTGACGCGGCCGAAGTGGTTTTCCCGGCCTATCCGGGGATGACGTTTCAGGGAAAAGTACGGAAAGTCCTTCCGGCTATCGCGGAGGGTGAACTCAAACCGAATCAGGATATGGTCAGTTTTGCCAGGCAGTTGCCCCAGGGGTTGATACCGGTTGTGATCGACCTGGACAAAAACCTTTCGCAAATCGGTCTGCCCATGGGGGTGGACGCCGAAGTGGCGGTTTACGGCGTCAATAGCGGTTACTGGGGCCATACGGCGATCGTGCGCAAGATTTTGCTGCGCATGATTACCTGGTCACACTTTTTGCGGTTCCATTAAGGAGAGATGATGCGAGTGGTGAACGGGTTTTGGACGGTTGTGGCGGCGGCTCTGCTTGGGGGGTGCGCAGCCAAAAACGTGGCGGAACCGGCCAGGAAAGCGGAGAAAGCGGTTAAAAACGAGCAAAAAGCCCCCGAAACCTTTGTCGCCGCGCAGAAAGAGGGGAAGGTTGAGAACGGTTGGCTGGCGAAACTCGGAGATAGCCGACTGGAAGCGCTTGTAGCCGAGGCGCAGCATCACAATCCCGATTTACGCCTGGCTCTGGCGCGTTTGGAGAGGGCGCAGGCGATGGCGGCGCTGAGCGCTTCCGGTCTGGGCCCCCGCCTGGATCTGACGGGCAGCGTCAGCGAAAGAAGTACGGGGTCCGATAGAGGATACGTGGCCGCGCAAATCAGTTGGGAAGCCGATATATGGGGACGCATCGCCAATACGGTGGCGGCGGACGAGGCCACGATGCGGGCGATGGCCTACGAATTCGCCTGGGCCCGGCAATCCCTGGCCGCGGCGGTGGCTCGGGCGTGGTTTCTGCTTTCTGCGGACAAAGCGCTTCACGATTTTGCCCAAAAAATGCTCAAAGTGCAGCAAAAGGCCCTTGACCTTACGTCCGAACGGGAAAAGATCGGTGCGGGAACCAAGCGGGATGTGCATCTGATGGCGGGAATGCGTGACGAACTGAGAGCCAGGGTGCAGCGTTACGCCATGGCGTGGCATAACGATACCCGGGCGCTGGAGGCGTTGGCGGGACGTTACCCGGCCAATACGCTCAAACCCGGCTCTCTGCCCGAACCGCCCGCCCTCGGCGGCACGGGGATCCCCGCCGATCTGCTCAATCGCCGTCCCGATCTGGTAGCGGCAAGGGAGAGGGTAGCCGCCGCCTTTCATACCCAAAAGGCGATGGAGTTGCTGAAGCTTCCCCGTTTCCGCTTCTCTTTTCAGGCCGGTTATGACCGATTGCAGGACGCTCTTTTGAAGTTTCTGGGCAGTGTCTTCGTACCCGTTGCCGATAACGGAAAGATCGACGCCTATATCGCCATGGCCAACGCCGATCAGAAAGCGGCACTGGCCGCTTACAAACAGGCGGTTTTAAGGGCTTTTCTGGAGGTTGAGCAGGCATTGGGATCGGAAAAACAGTTGGCCAGACGCCACGCGGCGCTTCTTGAGACGGCCAGAGAATACGAGGCGGCCTATAAAATGTTGGCCAATCGTTACGAGATAGGAGAGGGGGATATTATGGATCTGCTGACGGCCCAAAGCCGCTGCATCGACGCCTACGCCGCCGCCATCCGCTCTGCTTATGCCAGACTGAACAATCGTATCAATCTCTATCTGGCCCTGGGCGGCGATTTTTAAAATCCCCTCCGGGCCGCCTCCGTCAGCTTTTTAAGTGTCTCTTCCTCTTTGCGTTCGCGTATCGCTTCCCGTCTGGCGACCGCTTCGTTGCTGGGGGTGGAAGGGTCGGCAAAAACCGCTTTGCCATAAAGCGTGCATCCTTTGGTGCCGGGCTGGCAGACGATACCCAGCAGATCGCACCATTCGCCTTTTTGATGAGAACAGGTCCAACCCATGG
>JAADEJ010000100.1 GCA_013153475.1 Campylobacterota bacterium | reverse complement strand
TCCCATGTATAGCGGGGTTCTATTTCAGGCGCGCCCATGTTCAATCCTTTTAACCCGGTTTGTTATATTTTACCATACCCGTTTTGTGCTACAATCGCCAAAAAGCAACAGGAGGCGAAGATGTTAAAAGATCTGCTTTATACCGGTCTGGGCGGCGCACTGCTGGCCAGGGAGCGGGTGGAAAAAGAGCTGGAGAAACTGCGCGAGAAGGGCAAACTCTCCAAAGAGGAGCTGGAAAAGGTACTGGACAAAGCCAAAGCCAGGGGTGAAGAGGAGGAGGCCAAAGCCAAAGAGGAGCTCAAAAGCGTACTCAAAGAGGTGATTGATGAGCTGGGAGTCGCCACCAAAGCCGACATTGAGGCGCTCAAAGACAGCCTGAAAAAGTGAGAAACCTCTACGCGCCTTCCCGCGTGTGGCGGGTCTTTCGGCTACTTTTGACCTTTTTTCTGCTTATCAAGCGGCGCCAAAGCTTTTTGGGCCTGCGCCCCTACGCGCCCGCGCGTATGCGCGAAGCCATCGTGGCGCTTGGGGCCAGTTTTATCAAGCTGGCGCAGGTGCTGGCGACGCGGGCCGACTTTTTTGACGCCGACTATCTTAACGAGCTTAAAACCCTCCATGACGAACTGCCGCCGATGCCAAAAAGCGATTTTGAGCGGGTTTTTATGCGGGCTTTCGGAAAACAAAATCCGTTTACCCGTTTTGAGCCTATACCCATCGCCAGCGCGTCGATCGGTCAGGTCCATGAAGCCTGGCTAAAAGAGGGCACCAAAGTGGCGGTCAAACTGCGCCGGGAGGGAATAGAGCGGCGGGTGAGGGCCGACATACGGATCTTGCGGGCCATGCACGCGCTCTTTCGCCCCCTCTTTTCCCACTACACCAAGCACTCTATTGAGGCGGTGATCGAGGAGTTTTCGGCGATGATCTTGCAGGAGGTAAGCCTAAGCCACGAGCTTGGCAACCTCAAGAAGTTCAGCGCCGTTTACGCCGGATTCGGGGTGCTCTTTCCCACGCCCTACGAGGCCTATTGCAGTGATGACGCGCTGGTGATGAGCTTCATGCGGGGGTGGCGCTTTGACGACAAAGAAGCTCTTAAATCCGCGGGTATCGACTTTCGGCCCGTTATTGACAAGCTGGTACACTTTTACGCCGAGCAGATGCTGGTCAAAGGCTATTTTCACGCCGACCCGCACCCGGGCAATCTGCTCATTAACGAAAAGGGCGAGCTGGTACTGCTTGATTTTGGCATGGTCAAGCGGGTGGGTGAGGGGACGCGGGTGGCGATCATTGAGATGATCAAGGCGGCCCATGAGCGTGACTACGGCCGGTATGTCGCCAGCGCCAAGCGGCTGGGGACTATTGCCTACGAGGCGCCCGAGAGCGAGCTGGCCGAGTTTGTGGAGCGGATGTTTGATATTTTTGCCGATGAGAGTCTAAGCGCCATCGATATGCAGACTTTGGCCTTTGAGGTGCTGGAGTCTACCCGCAGCCTGCCTTTTAAACTGCCCCAGGAGGCCATCTATATTCTTCGTGTCAGCGCCATCGTGGAGGGGCTGGGGACCACCTATATCCCCAATTTCAACGGCATCAAGGATATTCTGCCCGTGTTGCAGGCCAACATTCCCAGAGCGCTTGGCATCAAAAGCTCCGTCATCGAGATGATCGCCGACGAGATCACCTACGCGCCGTGGCTGCTCAAAGACCTCAAAACCACCCTTCGCCAGGCCAGCGAGGGGACGATGCGGGTGGAGATGTCCCTGCGCCAGCTGGAGTGGCTCAAAAAAGAGGCCCTGGCCTATCAGCGCCCGGTTCTGTTGGCGTTTGCGGCGATGCTGGGGGCCATCTTTTTACTCCTTTACGATCCCGCTCTCAAAAACGGGGCGGCCCTGCTCTTTTTGCTGGGATTTGGGCGACTGCTTTACCGTTAAAATCCCATCCCGCGACCCATGCCGCCGCCCCGGCCCATCCCGCGGCCGTGACCTCCGCCTCTGCCGCCCTGGGCGAGAATCCAGTCGGCCAGCGTGTTGAGTTCGGCCAATGTCAGGTTGGGGAAGGGAGGCATCTCTTTGTCACCGAAGCGCCGGTATTGTCCTTTGGAGCCTTTCTGAATGCTTTGCATAATGTGTGCTTTGGCCTCACTGCCGTAAAAACGTCTGTTGCGGTTGGCGATGCCCCGAAAAGGAGGGGCTTCCTTTTTGGACGCTATGGCGTGGCAGGCGGTGCAACCGTATTTTTCGGCCAGTTCGGCACCGCTTGGGGCGGCCAGAAGGGTCAATGAGAGGGTCGAGAGCACAAGAAACGTCTTTTTCATCATGCGGTTTCTCCTTGTTTGATAGGATATCGGATTCTATGAAATGGTAGGGTATTTGTGTAAGCGGAATATTTTTGCGTAAATAAGAGAGATTTTTCAATAGTTTGATTGATGTCGTTTCGTTCCCCTGATTTCGGCGATAACTCCTTTTTTGTTAAAAAATGTTGTACAGAATGTACAGATTCTATGGAAAATCGGGTGAGATTTCTCTTTTATACTTCGTTTCAGCAAACATCAAGGGACGTATAATGGATACGCAAAGCCTGAAAGAGAGATTGAACCGGGCCGCCGAAGAGATTCGCGGGTCGGATGACAATATCGCGATCAATCGGATCGTCGAAGGGATCATAACCGATCTGATGGAGACGGAATACGCCTCGGTCTGGATCAACGACTATCCTCGTCTGGTCAGGGAGCGCGAGAGTGGTGTGAGGGAGATCTCTTTGGAAGAGAAACGGGGATTGCTGTATAAAAGCTATATCACCCGTCAAAGCGCCATTTACAATTATATTACCAGTGAAAAGGGGTATGTACCTGAAATTGACAACCCCGATAATATCAGGATCAAATCCAAAATCGCCATTCCTTTGATGCACAAAAAAGAGCTGGTGGGCATTGTCACCTGCTATTCGTCGGTAAAAAAGGTCAAAAACTTCTCCCGCAAAGATCTGGAGATTTTTCATTCCGTTACCCCCTTCGTGATCGACGCGGTGTGCAAGATGATGGCCAATATGGGCAAGGAGCCCCTGAAAAAAGGGAGCGACGGTCAGTGTCACTGTCTGCTGCACACAGGAGAACGGGTGGCCAAGAAGGTGGAGCATATCGAAGAGATCGACCACCGCAAGGAAGATCAAAACGAGTTGCTGGCCATGACCTCCCAGATTGTCCATGATATCCGCACGCCCGCCAATAACCTGACCGGTTTTCTGGAACTGTTGGAAGAGCAGATCGAGGATAAGCGTCTCAAAGAGTATGTAGGGTACGCCAAGAGCAGCGCCGCTTTGATCAACCAGTTGACCACCTCCATTCTGGATACCTTCTCCGCCAAGTTGGCGGGTGAGGAGGAGAGTCGCAGGGAACGGGTGGCGCTCCCCCATTTCTTTGCCGAGATCGCCCATATCTTTTCGGCCAATATGGCCCAAAAGGGAATCGGTTATCATATCTATCTCGATCCCCTGCTTCCCGAAGAGGCGGCGTTGGAGACCGTCAAATTCAAGCGTGTGGTCATGAATCTCCTTTCCAATGCCCTGAAATTCACGCCGGAAGGGGGAGATATTCACTTTTCCGTGCGCTATCTGCAAGAGCAACAGCGCATTGTCGTTTCGGTCAAGGATAGCGGTATCGGGATTCCCGCGGAGAAACAGAAAGAGATTTTCAAACCCTTTGTCCAGGCCGAGGCTGATACCAAAGCCCGTTTCGGCGGTACGGGGTTGGGATTGACCATCTGCGCCGAGTATGTGCGGCAGATGGGCGGTGAGCTGAAACTGGAGAGCGAACCGGAGAAGGGGAGCGAGTTTTTCTTTGAGATGCCTCTGGAAGGTTTCGCGCCCAGAGAACCTTTTGGTCTCAATTACGCCTATGTGACCATTCTCATGGACAAAGAGGATGTGCAAGTCGCCGATACCGTAGCCCGTTATCTGGTTCGCATGGGTGTCTCGCCCGACCGTATCAAAGGGGTTCAAAGCCTTTCGGATGTCTCCGCCGAAACCACCCACCTGATTCTCATGCAAAACCGCCTCAGCCGGGAAACATTCGCGTATGCTCGTGACAACGAAATGCCGTTGATGATCGTGGAACAATCTTTCCTTTCGTTGGACGCGGAAGCCTATGAAGGGGCGATACTGGTTTCCCAATATGAGTTTTACGGTAAAGCTCTGGCCGATTTCGTGGCCCGTCAACAGCCCAAGCGGGTATTGATCGTGGAAGATGACCGCATCAGTATCGCTTTGTTGCAGAATATTCTCAAAGAGGAGTTTTGTGAAGTGGATGTGGCCCATGACGGTCTGGAAGGTTTCTTCCTTCTGAAAGAGGCCCTGTTCGCCGGTCGTCCCTATGACGTACTCTACACCGATATGCAGATGCCCGGACTGACCGGTGTGGAGATGCTCAGGGATTACCGTGAATTGGAAAGAGAGGAGAACGTGCGTCGTCCCGTCAAAGCCGTCTCCATCTCCGGCGACCCGGACAAAGCGGAGAAGGAGCTGTTCGATTTTATCGCGGGCAAACCGTTTAGGAAAGAGGAGATCAAAGCGATTCTCCGACAAGCCAATTGAAAGGAGCAACCACCATGCAACGACCCGAACCCATAGAAAATGAAAAAGAGGTTACCAGTATCGACCTCATTGTTTCCAAATCCGACGCCGAAGGAAACATCACCTACGTCAACCCCATTTTTGTCAAGATCTCAGGCTATACCCAGGGGGAACTGTTGGAAAAGCCCCACGCCATTTTGCGCCATCCCGATATGCCCAAAGCGGTATTTCGCTATCTTTGGGAGCATATCACAAAAGGCGAAGACGTGGTGGCTTTTGTCAAAAATCTCTGCAAAGACGGCAGTTACTACTGGGTGCTCGCGACGGTCAAAATGGCCAAGAACCCCGACGGCTCGTTCCGCAATTATATGTCTACCCGCCGGGCCGTCAAGCCCGAGGCCAAAGAGACCATAGGCAAGCTTTATGCCGAGTGGTTAAAGATTGAGAAAGAGGAGGGCGAAGAGGCCTCCTGGCAGACGTTTAACGCCTTTTTGAACGAAAACGGCCTCACAGACGCCAAAAGTTTCAACACCTTTATGCAAAACCTGAACCGATAAGGAGAGAGAATGATCAATTTTGACGAGAAGATGCAAAGACTGACCAAAATCAACGGCTACCTGGGCGCGGCGGTGCTCAACTACACCGGCGAGACCCTCTATGTGGAAAATGAGCATACCGGTACCGACATCGCCTATGCCGCCACCATTTTCAACGACACCTTCCGCACCATCAGCGAAACGTCGCTGGATATCGGTTTCGCCGAGGCGGCTTCGGTAGAGACCAAAACGCAGGACGGCCACGTGATGCTGGTGAAAAGCGCCGGAGAACACCACGGCAACGAGTTTGCCAAAATTGACATTTTCTGCATCTTCCGGGATGACGGCAACATCGCGCTGGCCAAGATGGTGATCGACAAGATCGCCAAGTCGATCTCCGACGAACTGGCCAGGCTCTGATTTTATGAAACGGCTTTGTCTCATTCGCAGCGCCAAGGGGAGCTGGGAAGATCCGCTATTGGCCGATATGGAGCGGGAGTTGAGCGCCAAGGGGCGCGAAGCGGCCAAAACGATCGCTTCCTATTTGCTTTTAAAAGGGATCGAGCCCGATCTGATTCTCTCAAGTTGCGCCATGCGGGCCCAACAGACCGCCGAAATCGTGGCAAACCCCTGGGAGGAAGAGAAGCCGGTCGCTTTTTTCAACGAGCTCTACCAAAGCAGTGTGGAGCGGATGTTGGAGATGATCGCCGTGCAGGATGATGAGACCCAAACCCTCTTTCTTATTGCCCACGCCCCCCAGATTCACGAGCTGGCCCACCGCCTCACCCACGAGGCCATTTTAAAGTTTCCCGCCGGCGGGGTAGCCTGCGTGGAACTGCCGATTGAGAGTTGGGAAGAGACGCTCAAAGAGGGGGTGGGTCGGCTTGAATTTTTTATATATCCCAAACAGTTCAAACACTTCATGCCCTCACGCCTACGCCCCTGAACCATAGAGCAGTCGTCTTAGCACCTCCGCCCGCTCGGGGTTGGGGTGGTTGAATTTGAATTCCGCCTCTTTGAGATAGTAGATGAAATTATCCGCCTCAATCCCTTTGTACTTTTTCATGAATTCGTCAAAATAGCGCCAAAATCGCACGATGGTGTTCTCCAAAGAGCGGAGTCTGGCAATGCGGTGGATTTTGAGAAACCGGGAAAACGCCTCATAATAGACATCCTCCAGCCCGTCGTGCAAAAAGGCGTGCTTGTAGCGCCCCAGCGGCGGCATGAGAATGGTGTAAACCTTTCCGCCGTAGTCAAAGGTCAAAAAGTTGTGGGCGTCGAAGATGTGGCGTTTGTCGCGGCGTTTGGAGTGGTCGAGGTAGAGGTATTCGTCATATTCGACCACCTCGTCGCGATGTGCGGTGTAACAGTGCTCCAGATAGGGCAGAAGGAGACGGCGAAAGCGGTCGTAGCTTTTTTTGGCGGTGGCGTAGGTGGTTTGGGCACTTTGCGCGGCCCGGCGGGCGCTCAGGTCGTCACAAAAGCACTGCATCAGGCGGTATTCGCGCTCAAGGCGCTTGAGCCCGTAGCGGCGTCGGCAACGGCTACAGCGGATACGCCCGTCTTTGAGACGGTAAACCGGCGCGCCGCAACAGGGACTTTGGTCCGAAAAATAGATAACAAACTCCTTCTTTAACGCACAATTTACCCTTCTTGCGTATAATGGTAGCAAAAAATGAATGATCATTCATAAAAAGGAGGTTCGGTGCATATCCCCGACGGTTACCTCTCACCCGCCACCTGCGCCGTGACGTGGGCAGCGGCGCTGCCTCTGTGGGCGGTGGCCCTGCGCAAGGTGCGCGCGAAACTCGATGAGACGACGCTGCCTTACATCGCCTCGCTGACGGCGCTCAGTTTTGTGATTATGATGTTCAACATCCCCATTCCCGGCGGCACCAGCGGCCACGCCGTGGGGGCGGTATTGCTGGCCATACTCTTTGGGCCGTGGGTGGCCTTTGCGGCGGTGAGCATGGCGTTGCTGGTGCAGGCCCTGCTTTTTGGCGACGGAGGGGTGACCACCTTTGCCGCCAACGCCCTGGGGATGGCCGCGGCGGGGAGTTTTGTGGGGTACTGGGTCTTTGGGGCGCTTCGGCGGTGGCGATTCGCCCCTTTTGCGGCGGGGTACGCGGGGATGGCGGCCTCGTCCGTGGTGATCGCCTTTTTGTTGGGGCTTCAGCCCCATATCGCGGTGGATGCGCAGGGCAAGCCGCTCTACTTTCCCTTTGACCTGGCCACGACCATGACGGCGCTGGTGGGGGCGCACCTGCTCTTTTTCGCGCCCGTCGAGGGGCTCTTTACCCAGCTGGGCTACACCTTTTTGCGCCGCATCGAGCCGGAATTGACCAAGGAGAGTGCATGAGGGGCAGACGGGCGCTATACGCGCTGCTGGCACTGCTGATTATGTTGGTGCCGCTGGGGCTTTTAAGCCCCGATCCCGCCTGGGGGGAGTGGGAGGAGAGCTTTTATGAAAAGGCGCTGGGATTTGTGCCCGAAGGGATCGCCAAAGCCTCCGGCTGGCACGCGCCGCTTCCCGATTACAGCGTGCCGGGGCTGGGCGAAGTGGGCGGCTACTACCTGAGCGCCTTGCTTGGTGTGGGAGTGATCGCGGCGCTTTTTTGGCTGATCGGCCGGGGGCTGAAGAGGGGGCGCGGGTGAGAGAGCGCCTGCTCTTTGGGCTCTACCTTGTCGCTTTGGCGGCCCTGCTGTGGGTGCGGGCGTGGCCGTGGCTGGTGCCCCTGGCCCTGCTTGCGCCCCTGTTGGATTTTCAAACGGCCAAACGGGCGCTCTGGGCGGTGGCCCTCTTTGGGCTGGGGGTCTCGCTGGGGTACGCTCTGCAGGCGTGGTGGCTTGATCATCCATGGCGGGAGACGGTCGATTTTTTGCTTTTAATCAACCTGCGGGTGTATGCGATGACCTTTTTGACGCTCTTTGCCATGAAGCGCATCAACGTGGCCCGGGCGCTGGACTTTTCGCCCACCCTGCGCTTTTTGTATCTGGCTTCCATGTCGCAGATTCACGCCTTTACCCGCACGCTGGAGGATTTCAGGCTGGCACTCAAAGCCCGCACCCTCGGACGCCTCAAAGAGAAAACCCGCCGCGACATGGTGGGCGCGCTGCTGCATTTTTTTGTCAAAAAATCGCTCTTTAGCGCCAAGGAGCGCACGCTGGCGCTCAAAGCGAGGGGCTTTTTTGATTGAGATTGAAAGCGGCGCCTTCGCGTACGGGGAGGCCGGGGTTTTTGACGGGTTTGACTTTGCCATGCGAAAAGGGGAGCGGGTGGTCTTGTTGGGCGCCAACGGTTGCGGCAAGAGCACCCTGCTTAGACTGTTGGGCGGTCTTTATTTTTGGCAAAAGGGGCGCTACCTTTTTGAGGGCGAGGCGGTGACGCCCGGGTACCTCAAAGCCAAAGGAAAAGCCTTTCGCCAAAGGGTGGGACTGCTCTTTCAAAACCCCGAGACCATGCTCTTTAACGCCACCGTTTTTGACGAGATTGCCTTCGGTCTGCCCCAAAAAGGGGCGGCGCTGAAAAAAGAGGTGGAGGCGGTGGCCGAGCGGTTTGGCATTGTCCACCTGCTTGGGCGCTCACCTTTGAAGCTAAGCGGCGGGGAGAAGCAGAGGGTGGCGATTGCCGCCATATTCGCCCCCGGGCCCGACCTGCTTTTGCTGGATGAGCCCACGGCCAACATGGACCCCCGCACCGCCGGCTGGCTGGTCGACCTGCTTTATGAGACGCCTCTAAGCATGGTGGTGACCACCCACAACCTCTCACTGGCCCCGGAGCTTGGGGAGCGGGCGGTGGTGCTGGATGAGGCGGGCCGAAAGCTTTACGACGGGCCTGTTGAGCCGCTTTTGAAAAACGAATCTTTGCTGTTGTCGGCCAACCTGCTCCATCGGCACCGTCACCGCCACGGGGCGCTGGAGCACAGCCATTACCACACCCACGACTGGGA
>JAADEJ010000074.1 GCA_013153475.1 Campylobacterota bacterium | reverse complement strand
CCCTTTGGTATCGAAAGTTTCCGTATACGCTTCATCCAGGGAGGCGGCCAGCAGGTTTTTTCGCTTTTTCCAATCAATGAGCCCTTCTTTAAAAAGCATTTCGATCCGATTACGATACTCTGCATCTGCCGCCAGCCAGTCGCCGGGCAGGCGGTTGCCTTTTTGAACATTGGTGTCTTTGAGTGCGACGATGGTGTTGTAACCGGTGTTCAAACCCCCGAGCGTGCGTGGTACGATGTGTTCGATGTCGGCACTGCCGTCAAGAAGCTGGGTGAGGTTGATCGTTTTTCCCGTATACAGGTCGAGCTGTTTTTGGCTCTCCCAGAGCTGAATCTTTCTGGCGAGTCTTTTGTCGATGGTAGGAAATTGGCTTTTATATTTTTTTATGATCTCTTCAAGACTCTTTTCCCGTTCTCTCATCGCCTTTTCGATCTCTTTGCGGCGCTTTTGGGGGATGGTGTCTCTGGCGCTTTCGATTACGATTTCGTCGAAAGGTCCATATCGCCAGCTCAGATCAGCAATCAGTCCCAATGCCCATGACGCCAGCGATTTGACGGCATGGTTGTTGATGGGGTTTTCTTTTTGTTCAAAAAGGTTTCCGTTACGAAGATGCAGGTGTTTTAAAGATTTTGGGTAATGGCTATAATCTTCCCGGTTTCCTACACCGAGTTGTTCCTGTATCTCTTTTTCGTCCAATCCTTCGAGAAAAAAAGGCAACGCTTCGAGGATATAGCGGTGGGAAAGCTCCATAGTGCCAGGTTTTTTGCTTTTGAAAAGCTGGACGATCTCTTCATCGGTCGCTTGTATGTTATGCTTTTGCAAAAGTGTTTTAATTTTTTCGTAACTCTCTTTCGGTGTTTTGCTTTGCTGGATAATTTCGGCGATCTCTTTTATCAGATTGTAGTTATCTTTGTGGACGATGAGCGATGCGAAAAGGTTTTTGAATTTTGAAATATCGGAAATAAAGAAAAAAGGAACGAAAGTGCGCGGCTCTTTTTTCCCGTTTTTGATGAACCTCTCATCTTCCTGGCCGAAAATTTTCTGATGATCGTTTAGTCCAAGAATTTTTCTAATATCTTTGTAGGTGAGTTTTTTGACACTTTTACCCTTGGCAATACGCTCTTCGACCCACTGGATGATCTGTTTTCGATCTTCCGGCGTTACTTCATAGTGATCGATTCGCAAATCGGCCAGTTTTTTATAAAGACGGAAAAGATCGTAAAGATAGCTATATTTCGGTGCTGCCGACTCATCCTTGTAAAAAGTGCATCGGCCAAAAATATCAGGATCGATAGTCGGCATCTCTTGGTCGGTAATGCAAGAGTGCAACGCATCGATCAGCTCCCCGGTTTTTTCGTCGGAAAGATTCAAGCCCCCTACATCTCTTTGTACGGCAATAATCTTTTCGATCTCCTCTTCAATATCTTCCCGGCGGATCATCTTTTCGTAATTGTTATGATTACGGTAAGCACGAAACTCTCCTTCCTCTACGGCTTTGTGAATGGTTTGTGCTATCGTATCGGCTTTGTAACGGTTTTTTAGTTTTTCCAGCCGTCTGAGTGCCGCATAGACCTGGCGCTTTTCATCCGCTTTTTTCGTGTCGTTTTCAGCCTCTTCAATCAAGCCGAGCTCACGTTCGAGTTCATAAAGTAGATCATCTGTTGCGATTGACTTGTAGCCCCTGTGTTTGGCCATGTGGGCGAATATGGCAAAAAGCTCCTTGGGTTTTAACGGCCTTTTCCATGCGTCGATTGCACGGAGTTCCCAACGGTTTTTAATGGGATTTTTAGCGGGATCATTGGTAGTTAAGGCATCAGAATATGAAAGTAAGCCAAAGGTTTCAAATATTTTTGCAACACATTTGATGCGCTTTTTCCGCTTTTCGATAAGGCGTCGCAAACTTCGGAAAGTTGAGCGTTCATATTGTGAAGATTCTCCTTTTTCGTTATAAGGAGAATCTCTCATGATAACACTGTTGTCGATAGAGCGCAATCTGTTTTTTTTCTCTTCCTCCAATATGGCGTATCCAAAAGAGGTTATACCCAGGTCAATAGCAAGAATTTTTTTCATCACAAAACCTTGGTCATGATTGATCCTACATTATTGTATCGTTTTTTGTTCTTTATTATGAGACAATAGAATAGAAATGCTTATGATATGCTACAATTAATAATAAAAAAATCTGATAAAAACAACTGAAGGAAATCATCTGAATTTCTTATTTGAGCACCCCTGGGTTTTTGTGCTGTTAGTGCTTGCGCCCTGTTTTTGGCGTTGTCCGGCGGAGGGGCTTACGCTCTATTTTCCCGGGGTCTCACACATCAGGCGCGCGCCCTTTTCTTTGGGGAGGGAGCCGCTCTTTTTCACGCTGGTTTATACGCTCTTTGTCACGGCGTTGGCGTCGCCCATTCGGTATGACCGGCTGGCGGCGCAGGAGCGGAAAGGGCGGGACTTGGTATTGGCGCTTGATACCAGCGGGTCGATGGCGGAGTCGGGGTTTGATAGTGCGCGAAAAGATAAGCGAAAATTTGACCTTTTGGTTGAGATGGTCAATCGGTTTTTAGATCGGCGTTTTGACGACAACATCGGCCTGGTGATGTTTGGCACCTTCGCCTACCCGGCCTCCCCCGTCACCTACGACCTGCCGGCGCTGAAAGAGGTGCTCAAGATGGTGGATGTGGGCATTGCCGGGGAGAGCACGGCCATCGGCGAAGGGATCGAGACGGCACTGCGGGCGCTGACGTTTGGCCACGCGAAGAAAAAGGTGATCGTGCTCATTACCGACGGCTACGCCAACGCCGGGTCGGTTTCGATCAAGGAGGCGGTGGCGCACGCGAAGAAGATGGGGGTAAAACTTTACACCGTCGGTGTCGGAAAAACGGGGCAGTACGACGCCAAACTGCTGGCACGTGCGGCCAAGGAGACGGGGGGCGAGAGTTTTGGGGCCAAAAGCGCCGAGGAGCTGGAGAGAGTTTTTGAAAAGCTGGATGCCCTGGAGCCCAGTCCCATCCGCAGTCAAATGCCGGTAAACAAAACCATGCTCTATGTCTGGCCGTTGTTAGCGGGGATGGTGCTTTTGATTGGCTATCTGAGTTGGCGGGGGAGGGCGACATGAGGCTGCTGTATCCTGAGTTTCTGTGGCTGTTGATACCCCTGGCGATCTTTGCCATCCTGCGTCTTCATGAGGCGCGCAGTCCCAATTTGCCGATTCACCCCAAACTGATTCTAAACCGCCGTCGTCCCCTTTTACTGCGCCTGGCCCCGTTTTTGGCTTTGGCGTGGATGATCGCGGCGTTGGCGCGGCCCGTGACGGTGCAGGAGAGAAACGAAGAGGCGCCGGGGCTCTCGACCCTCTACCTGGCCATTGACGCTTCCCGCTCCATGCGGGCTGTCGACAAAAAGCCAGACCGTTTCACCTTCGCCAAACGAAGCATCGAGAGGCTGGTTCAAAAGGATAAACGCCACAAATTCGGCCTGCTTGCCTTTACCGCCAACGCCCTCATTCTCTCGCCTCCCACGGAGGATGCCCGGCTTATCAAAGCGGCGCTGAATGCCTTCAACCCCCGTTTTATTCTAACCCACGGCACTTCGCTCAAGGCACTGTTGGCGTATGTGGGGCAACTGGGCGGTGAGCCGAGGAAAGTGGTGATTTTCAGTGACGGGGGTGACGATGAGGATATGGGCAAACTGATAGGTATTGCCCGTCAATATAACATCCGCGTCTACGCCGTGGCGTGCGCGACGATGGAAGGGAGCAGGGTGCCGACGGATGAGGGGTGGTTGCGTGACGAAAACGGCCGGCTGGTGATTTCCAGCCTCAACCCGCAGCTGGAACGCCTGGCGATGGAAACCGACGGCGCCTTTGTCGACGAGCAGACCCCCGAAGCGGTCGCCGAAGCGCTGATGGAGAGCGTCGAGACTATCGAGACGGCCAGGGAGAGCGAGAGGGTGCGCTACCGGGAGTTTTTCTGGGTGCCGCTGGGGCTTGGGATCGGCTTTTTTCTGGCGGGAAGTTTGTCGATGGGGGCATTCAGAAGGCTTTTGGCGCCGTTACTGCTGGTATTTGGGGCCGCTCAGGCTGACGGGGGGTGGCTTGATATGTGGCATTTGCGCAGTGGGTATGAGGCTTATAAAAGGGGGGACTACAACGCTTCCATTGCCCATTTCAAGGCTGTTTCCCCGCCTCTGTTGGAGAGCACCTACGCGTTGGCGAGCACCTACTACAAGCTTGGCGCCTACAAGCAATCGGCCCGGCTCTACGCGCAGTGCCAAAGCGACAATCGGGCCGTCAAACAGCGCATCTGGTATAACCTTGGCAACTGCGCCCTCAAGCTGGGGCACTACAAAAGCGCCAGGGAGTACTATGTCAAGGCACTGCGGTTGGGTGAGGATGCCGACGCTTTGTCCAATTTGAGGTTGGTTCTCTTTTTGGAAGAGAAAGAGCGAAAGCCTCTTCAGCCCGAATCCGGTGACAAAAGCAAAGCCCGCTTTCCGGTCAATGGGAGTCACGAAAGTAAGAAAACGGCCAAATCAAAGAGCGCGCAAAACCAAGCCCGGGGCGGCAATGCGCAAGGCGGGGCCAAAAGCACGCGCGTGGCGAAACAAAAAGAGGCTTTGCCCGGGGCGAGCCGTTTTGAGCTGGGGTCTAAGGCCTATGAATTGATAAACAAAGGATATGTGCATGAGACGCGTCCCTGGTAGGGTATGGCTTTTTTGGTTGGCGCTGGGTGTGCGGCTTTTTTCTGCCGATTTTCAATACACGCTTACACTGCAAAAGCAGAGCGCTTATGTGCATGAGCCGGTGTTGGTGACGCTGGACGTGTGGCAGACCGACGCGAAGGGGATTGTCTATTTCGATTTTGATCTGCTGAAAAACCCGGCCTACCGGGCGCACTTTTTGTATAAAAAGCGAGTACGGGGTGCGGAGGGGAAACGGGTGCGGTTTGCCTATCTTCTCTTTGCCGAGCGGGCGGGCGAGGTGGCCGTAAGCGGTCGGTTGGTGCTAAAGCGCACCACCGAAAGCAGATTACGGCACAACAATACCGGTGAGCCGGTCAAAGCCAAAGCCATCGATACCACCGACACCGCCTACCGCCTGCCGCCCGCCCATTTGACGGTGCGGGCACTGCCTGCCGACGTGCCGTTGGTGGGTGAGTTCAGTATGGCGGTTTTGTCCGGCGCCAAAAGCGTGACCGCCGGTGAGCCGATCTATGTGACCATCAGGGTGCAGGGCGTGGGGTACGTTAAAAAGAGGTGGCGGCCAAACCTGAAGATTGACGGGGTCAGGCTCTTTGCCGACACACCCCGTATCAGCCGCCGTTATACCCGAGAGGGTCTGCGCTACGAGGCGCGCTTCTCTTACGCCCTGTTGGCTAAGCGCCCTTTCAAGGTGCCCGCTTTGCGAACGCAAGCCTTTAGCTACCGCCGCCGGGCGCTCTATACGCTCCAAACCCCTCCCGTGCCAATCGGCGTAACCCGGCCAAAAGGTGAGCCGGTAGACCCTTACACAAAGCCCGCTTCCATCTATGAGCAGATCGCGCGCCTACAGCGCTTGGCGCTTTACGGGGTGATCTTTCTTGGCGGTTATCTTACCGCCCTTTTGGTGGGGCGCTGGCGCCGTCTTGAACGGCCTGCGAAAGAGCCTGAGACGTTGGAGCGGGAGATTGCGGAGGCAAAAGGGGCCAAAGAACTGCTCTACCTGCTGGCCCGAAACGACCCCCGCCGCTTTGCGGAGGTGATTTGTAAACTTGAAAGGGGCGTCTACCGCAAAGAGCGCGTTGAGTTTAATGCGCTTAAAAAAGAGGCGTTACGCCTCCTCTAAACGCCACCAGAGCGCTATATCTTCTATGGTAATGTCACTGCGCCGGGGTTTGATGAAAAAGGGGGTGACGGGGTAGTTGTCAAGGCGGTACTTCTCTTCGAGGGCGTCGAGTTTCTCTTCAAGCTCCATGCGCGTCTCCTCAATACGGTTTTGCGCGTCGGCCACCCTGGCTTCGGCCCGTTCCACGTCGTTTTTTTCCTTGAGCACCTTTGAGCCGCCCCGGATGGCGCGTCCCACCTTGGCCGCCGAAGAGCCCCGGCCCCCAAAGAGCGCCCCAAAGACCGCCAGTCCCGCGTCAATCAACGAGCCGGTGGTGGCACTGGTGACATCCTCTTTCTCTTTTTCAAGCCGCTCCTGCGCCCTTTGGAGCCTTTCATGCAGGGTGCGAAGCTTCTTTTCGTACCGCTCGGCCAGTTTGTCGGCCTCTTCGGCCCGTTTTTCCTCCAGTATCTCGGCCAGGCGGGCTTTGAAAGCCTCTTCGCTCTCACCGGGGAAGGACTCGGCCTTCAGCGGCTTGCACCGATAAAGGGTCAGCCGTTTGGTGGCGTAAAGCAGGTCGTTCAGCTCCTTTTGAAACGGTTTGAGGCTCTTGAGTTGGCTGATACACGCGGGAAGCGAAGCGAACCGCCCGTTTTGGGGCGGGTTTTTGGGAAGCCGGGTAAAGGTGGCGTCGGCCTCCTCACCCTCCTGCCAGTCGCAACTTTGCGCAAGATCGACGGCCAGGCAGAGGGTTTCACTCTCATCGATCCCCCGGCTGGCGTTGAAGTAACGCACCGTGGCCACGGCGGCCAGGTAGGGGGCATAGGTGGGTGTGTCGCCCGCGGGCAGGTCGAAGCGCTGTATGACGGCTTTGGGCAGAAGGGGGGCGCTTTGTTGCCCTGAAGAGGTCGGGGCGGTTTGGGGCGCTTTTGGGGGCGTATCTGCCTGCGGGATGAGGGCCTTTTTGGCTTGGCTAAGACGCGCGATCTCGTCGCGCCCCAGGGGCCCTTTGAGGTAGCTGAGCACCCAGCGGGTGGTAAAGAGTGAGATATCGGGGCGATGGGCGCTCTTTAAAAAGAAGGTACGCCCGGGCAGAGAGGCCAGCAAGGAGCTAATGCGTTCTTTACTCATGGCGTTGCCCAGCTTGCCGCTTAAGCCTTCAATGACTTTTTCAATATCCTGGCGTGTTTGCAGGCGGCCTATAAACCAGGTGCCGATGTTGGAGAGCCCTTTGTAGTCCAGATCGACCGGGTTTTGGGTACTTAGCACCACGCCCACGCCAAAAGCCCTGGCCTGTTTTAGCAAAATCATCATCGGCTCTTTGGAGGGCGGGTTTTTGGAGGGCGGAAAGTAGCCGTAAATTTCGTCCATATAGAGCAGGGCGCGAAGCCGCCCGGTGCCGCTTTGGCGGCGCATCCAGCCCACGACGCGGTTGAGCAGGAGGGTGACAAAAAACATCCGCTCCTCATCACCAAGATGCGCGATGTTAAAGACCGCCACCTTCGCCTTTTGGTCGGCGTCGTAGAGCAGGCGCTCGATCTGTAGGGGCTCACCCTCCAGCCAGGCCGAGAAGGAGGGGCTGGCCAATACGTTGTTAAAGCGCGCCGCCAGTTTGAAGCGCTCGCTGTCGGGGTAGAAGGCCGAGAGCGGCAGTACGCCGATACGCTCAAAACCCGGGGTGATGATTTTGGCGATCAGCCCGCCCATATCCAGCGTCTTGCCGTTTAGCCACGCCTGCTTGATAATCTGGGCGATAAGCGCGTATTCGCGGCTTTCAAGCGGGTCGGCCTCGATGCCGAGCAGGGCCAGCAGTGAGGCGACGGTTGAACCCAGCGTCTGGGCAAACAGGTCGGCGTCTTGCAGAACCTCTTCGCCGGGCGCTTCCAGACTGCCCAGTACGTTGACGGGCACGCCCGCCGTGGAGCCGGGGGTGTAGATGGTAACCTCATGTTCGGCCAGCCGGGCGATGCGCGCTTTGTCCTGCCCGAAGCTTTCGATCCCCTTTTGCCAAAAAGCGGCCTTCTCTTTGGCCAGGGTTTTGGTGTCTATACCTTTGCGCCGTGCCTCTTCGGCCACCCACGGCTCGAAATCTTCGGGCGCAAGATCGGGAAAGGTAAGGGCCAGGTTGCCAAGATCTCCCTTGGGGTCGATGGCGATGACGGGAATGTTGTCGATGGCCGCTTCTTCGAGCAAACCGATGCCAAGCCCCGTCTTGCCGCTGCCGGTCATGCCGATAATGGCGGCGTGGGTGGTAAAATCCTTGGCTTTTAGAAGGGTGGGGGTTTCGGTGGGGTCCAACGTGTCGGGATTGAGCTCCTTGCCCATGTAAAAGATGCCAAGTTTCTCAAAAAGTGACTGCATACGGTTCCTTTACAAGATCATGGTTTTTCACATAATTTTACGATTTTTTTCGCAAAAGCGCCAGGTAGAACCCCTCCATCGTCTCGTCGGGCAAAATGCGCACGGTGTGCCCAACGCGCTTGTCGAAGCCTTTTTTGCCCCATGCCGAAAGCCCCGGGCGGGTGTTTGGGATAGGTAAGTTCAAAGGAAGCACCTCCATATCTTCCAGTCGATCAAGCGCTTTGTCGATGACGGCTTCGTTCTCTTCGGGAGCAAACGAACAGGTGGCGTATAGCAGCGTGCCGCCCGGTTTGAGGCTTTTGTAAGCCGACAAAAGCAGGCGAAACTGCAGTTTGGCCATCTCCTTGATCTTGCGTTCGCTCCAGTAAGCGGTGGTTTTGGGATCGAAGCTTTTGAATTTGGCCTCAGTAGAGCAGGGGGCATCCAGCATCACTTTGTCAAACATTGCCGGGCATTTGGCGCCTACGCTCCGGCCGTCGGTCATGTAGTGGTGGGCAATGGTCACACCGCCGCGCGCCAGGTTGGCTTTGAGGCGGAAAAAGCGCTCTTTGCCCGGTTCCACCACCGAAAGCCACCCCTCATTTTGCATCAAAGCGGCCATCATGAGGCTCTTGCCCCCCGGCGCGGCGGCCAGATCAAGTACCGTTTCACCGGGTTTGGGCTCAAGCGCCAGGGGGGCCAACATGGAGCTAAGACTTTGAATGTAGATGGCGCCGTTTTCAAAGAGCGGTGAGCGGGTGAGGGCGTCGCGTTGCTCATAGGGGACGCTAAACGCGTCGGCGTACCAGGCGACGGGTGAGAGGTCAAATCCCTCCTGCTTCAACGTCTCCAGCGTCTTTTGGCGGTCGGCTTTGAGGGGGTTGAGGCGAAAAGAGACGGGGCGGGGCGCGTCAAAAAGGGGCAGAAGGCTTTGGGCCATGTCCGGGTAGACGCGCCCGAAGCGCTCCACAAAAGCTTGCGGCAGGGCCATGGCTTAGAGCGAAATACCCATTTGGCGCAAAAACTCCAGCACCAGTCCGGCCGAGAGGCCCGCCGCCGCGCCGGCTATAAGATCGTCGCCCATCACTCCCCAGCCGCCGGGCGCCTCCCGGTCGATACGCCCGATGACGGAGGGTTTCCAGATGTCGTAGATGCGAAAAAAGGCAAAGGCAAGCAGGGCGCCCACTTCGTCGGTACCCGTCACGCACAGCGCCAGCCACATCC
>JAADEJ010000096.1 GCA_013153475.1 Campylobacterota bacterium | reverse complement strand
TGGGATAAAAGAGGGGTTGAAAAAGAAGAAATGTTATTGGGTTGATGAGAAAAAAATACTATAATTACACAAATATTATATAAGGATTGTGATGAGCCTTTCGGTCAGAGCGGTGACATGGGCCCTTCTTTCCGTTTTTTTTCTTTTTTCTCCTTCGGTTGCAAAAGAGAACGAAAATCTGAGAAAAATCATTGTAAAAACCCTATATTCCCAGCGGGATGCCGATCGGGTCCGAGAGGAGCTGGCCCGCTATCTCGATGCCGATCCGGTCGCGAGACGGCTTCACGAGGAGAGCGGGTTCCGTTATGCGGCCCGCCCTTCCGGGAAGTTCTATATCGTGGCGATTGAGCCGCTGCGAAAAGAGGACGCGAAAAGACTGCTTCCCGTTGTGCGCCGACGTTTTGCCGACGCTTTCAGCAACCGCTACATCCCGCCCGTCACAAAAGAGAAAGAGCGCCCCAAGCCGGTCGAAGAGAGCGTACAGGGGGAAAAAGAGGATGAAGCAAAGGTGACAGCTTCTTCTTCCCGTGACGAGAAAGCTGTGGTCTCGCAAAAGATCGATGTGCAAAAGAGTACGGAAGCGGTTCCGGCGGTTGTCTCCTCCTCCAAAGCGAAAAGCGAAAAGAGAGAGGTCGATGAACCGATCGATCCCCAGGCGGCCGTCGAGGCGGTCGATCGTGCCGATGAGCCGGAAATTCCGATGCCCTCCGTCGAAACGGCGACAATTGTGCCTCCCAAACCCCAAAATACCGGGAAACAGCCGCTCTCCTCAAAAACGGAAGAGAACGGAACAACCCCTTCCCGTTCCTCCGTTACGGAAGAGGGCAGCGCCTCTTCGTCCATCGGGAAATACCGCCAGATACTGATCTACCTTTCGGCGGCGTTGGGTGCGGGACTGCTTCTTCTTTCGGCGGGTTGGCTGCTTCTTCGCCGGCGTCACGGGAAAAAGGAGGTGGACGGTGACAACCGGTCCATGGGACTGCTGGTGGCGCAGATGGATCGGCCGTTTGCCTCGGCGTTGGAGGGCATGAACCACGCCATTCGCAACCTGTATGAGCGGGTGGGTGAGGATGAGACGGCGAAGAAGGAGCTCAAACGGATCGAGCAGGCGGGACGGCAGATCGAGACGGCGTTGGCGGATGTCAAAGATATCGCCGCGCTCGCTGCCGGTAACAAACCGGAAGTCAGACCCCGCCGATTTGATCTGAACGATATTCTCGAACAGCTTGCCGAAACCTTTTCATGTGACGAGGCGTGGGGCGGTGTGGCCCTGACCTATGATGTGGACACGGCCATGCCGATCCGTTTCGTCGGAGACGGAAAACGCCTGAAACGCCTGCTTTGCCATACCCTTCACGCGGCGGCTCTGCGGATGCGAAGGGGTACCGCGTACCTCTCTGTCCATGAAGAAAGAGATGAGAGTTCGGAAGATGAAAGCCGCACCCTGCTGATCTGGAAACTGGTCTGTCGAAGTGACGGAACGCTCGCGGCGCCGTCCGAAGAGGCGCTATGGCATAGCGACCTGGGTACGAAACTTGCGGAAGCGATGGGCGCGCGCATCGACTGGATGGAGGAGGAGAGGGGCATGGTCTGGAAGATGGAGATAGAGATGGAGATTTACGATGTCAAAAACCGTCGTAAATACCATCTTCCTTCCCGTTCCTATATGCAAAAACGGATATTTATCGTAGATCCCGATAAAAACGCCGCCAAGAGTTTGGAGAAGATGTTGCGGTTTTTCCACTATCAGGTTCGTTATCTTGCCTCCCTGGAAGAGAGAGACCGGCGTCAGCGGGAACCCTGGGATATGCTCTTTATCGATGAAGCGGCGCTGCGGGGCAACCATGTCGTCTCTTTGGCGGAGATGAAGAAGCGGATGGCCAGAAAAGTGGTGGTCGTGGCCCGTCCCAAAAGCCTGGAGACGTTACGTTACGAATTCGAGGAGGCCGACGGTTTTCTGGCCCGGCCCTTTACCCATCGGCAGTTATTGGGGTTGATTGTCCGCCAGTTTGGACAACACTGGTATTGAGATTATTGAGAGACAGGAAGCGCTTTGGCTTCCTGTTCGGGTCGAAGTCGCAGCGGGCGGTTCGGCGTTTGGCGTTACCGTTTTTCTTCATGGCGAAACCCGTTAGGCTCCGCTTTCCATCTCCGCTCTTTTTTTCCGGACGCGGTCGAGAGAACTCTCCAGCTTTTGCGGGTCGAGTGACGCTTTGCGGGCGAGTTGCAGGGCTTTTTCGCAGGCGTGTTCCGTCAGGATCTCCCGAACGTTGATGGCAGACCGAATGATACGGAGCGCCTGGACATCGAAAAGGAGTTCCTGGGGCGGCTGTTCGTCGCTTTCGAGGTACTGCATACAGTGGGTGAACGTCTCTCCCAGCTGCCACCGTTTGAAGACCAGGGCATTGACCTGGGCCGTGCTCATGGAGGTATAGAGGGTTTCAACCTCTCCGACGGAAGCGAACTCTTTCAGATCTTTTTGAAACTCTTCGACCCTTCCCTGGTTGATGACCTCTCTGGCGATCAGGATTTTCCCCGTCTCCATCAAGAAAGCCAGGGGAATCAGGTGCTTGGCCCGGCGCATATCCACTCCCATGATCCAGTGAAACGCCAGGTTGCTCTGGAGACGACAAAGCTCCGCGAAAGCGGCCGTACTCAAGCCGTAAGGGGAGAGATCGATATCAAAAACCCGGTTGCGGGCGAAATCGAGGGCCATGGTGCGGATACGGGCGGCCCCCAAAAGCATATAGGCCTGCTGAATGGAGACGATCTCTCTTTGAAAAGAGTAGTAGGCGCTGTTGGCCTGGGAGAGAATATTGACCGTCAAGGCGGGATCCGTCTCGATCACTTCCACGACCTTTTCGGGTGCGGGATCCCCCAGGGTAAAAAGCTCTTCGAGCTTCATGACCGATTCGGGAAGCGGCGGTAACGCGTCGATTTGTACCATGATGGGGGTATAGTTCATTTCGTCGGACATATCTCTCCTTTGTTCAGATATTGCAAAATCCAGGGCCAGGGGCCGTAGCCGCTCTCGGCGTTGATGTGCCCCCCTTTTTCAATTACCTTCATGGGGATGCCCAGGGTCTCCTGCATCTGCCACGCCTCATCCGTCGTCAGGTAGGGATCGTTGTCGGAGACCACCAGGATCGCTTTGTCGGCGTTGAGGGTCTTGGGCAGTGGGGCGGGGAAGAAACTGCGAAGGGTTTCGATGGTGCAGTTTGACCTCGGCGGCGAGACCAGCACCAGGTTTTTGATATGGGGGGCCAGCTTTTCTTGGCAGAGATGAAACCAGAGGGTGTTCGCCAGGGAGTGGCACACCACCGTATCGGGGCCAAAGTCGTCAAGATGGGCTAGAACCTCCTTTTTCCATCGGTTGATATGGGGAAAGTGGGGGTGTTGGATAAGCGGGAAACTGACGGTACCGTAATCTTTGGCCAGCTCACCGGCCAGCCACGCCTGCCAGTGGGGGTGGTCACTGCCGCCCCAACCGTGTAAAATTAACGTTTTACCGGGCCCCTTCACACCAGCTCCTTACCGCCTGATCGATGGTGAAAACCTCTTCCAGCGTCGCCGGCTCGGTGTCGCTGAAACGCTCGTAAGCATCCAGCACCAGCGTACTGAGTGCTCCGAAGGTGATCTCACCCCGCAAAAATTTCGCCACGGCCACCTCGTTGGCGGCGTTGACGATCACACCCCGTTTGGGGTGGGCCGTCAGCTCCTCTTTGAGGCGCCAGAGGGGGTAGCGCGCGGGATCGATGGCGCGAAAATGCAAAGCACCCACTTCCAATAGGTTGACCGGAGGCAGGATGGGCTCTTCCACGTGCCCCATCAGGGCATAGGCGATGGGCAGTTTCATATCCGGGTGGGCCATCTGGGCCACCGTGGCGCCGTCGGCAAACTCTATGAGCGCGTGCACAACCGATCGGGGTTCTATGAGCGCGTCGATCTGTTCGCACCCGAACATCCAGCGCGCCTCCAGCAGTTCAAATAGCTTGTTGGCCATGGTGGCGCTGTCGACGGTGATCTTGGCGCCCATGGACCAGTTGGGGTGATTAAGCGCCTCTTTGGCCGTGGCGTCGGCGATCTTTTCGACAGGCCAGTCCCTGAAGGCCCCGCCGCTGGCGGTAATAGTCATGCGGGCCGGTTTGCGGCCGTTTAGAAGGTACCAAAGCCCGAAGTGTTCGCTGTCGATAGGGCGCAGGTGTTTGGGATCGATAAAGGCGCCGGCGGCCACCAGGGACTCTTTGTTGGCCAGGGCGACCGTTTTGCCCTCCCTAATCGCCTCGACCGTGGGGCGCAGGCCCAAAAAGCCCACCAAGGCGTTGACCACGATGGCGCTGGTGCTTTGGCGAATGACTTCCAAAATCCCCTCTTCGCCCCAGAAGACGCGGGGGTGGTCGAGAGTTTTGGCCGTCGCCTCGTCGGCGACGCAGACAAAGCAGGGTTGAAAGCGCAGAATCTGCTCTTTGAGCAGGTCGATGTTGCGTCCGGCCACCAAGGCTTCGACACGGATGCGGTAGCGTTCGGCGATGGCCAGGGTGTTGGTGCCGATGGAGCCGGTGGAGCCAAGCAGAACCATCTTAGAGGAGTCCCCTTAGCAGTAGCACCATCACCACCCCGCCAAAAAGATACCCGTCCACCCTGTCCAGTACCCCGCCGTGGCCGGGCAGGATATCGCCGCTGTCTTTGACGCCGGCGCGGCGCTTGAGGTAGCTTTCATACAGGTCGCCGAAAATCGAGGCGACGGAGACGCCCAGTGAGACGGCCAGGGCGTAGGGCCAGTCCACCAGCGTACCGCCTACGTAGGTGCCCGCTGCGGTGGCGACGGCAATGCCGCCGAAAACCCCCTCCAGCGTCTTGTTGGGCGAGGTGGGGCTAAAGGGGGTGCGGCCGATGCTTTTGCCCACGAACCACGCCCCTACGTCCGTGAGCGCCACTACCGTCAGCAGCCATACCAGTGAGGCCATGCCGTAGTCGGTGTAGAGATTGAGCAGAAAAAGGAACGAGGCGGTCGGGTAGAGAAAAGGGCGGAAGGTTTTGGGCTCGACGGTGGGGCGGTAGGCTTTGAGGGAAGCGAAAATGAGCGCCGCCAGAAAGAGAATATCGGGATCGGGCAGAAAGTAGGCCGCCAGCCAGATGGCTCCGGCATAGGGAAGAAGGGGCGAGGGGTCGACGCCGTAGAGTCGTGCCGCCTCTTTGAACGCCAGAAGGTAGACGGCGCCGAAAAAGAACCAGGTGAGAAAAAAGTTGTCGATCCATCCCACCGCTCCTACGACGGCCAGCAGACCAAAGCCCGTTGCAAAGCGCGGGCCGCTCCCCTTGAACCGTTCCCAAAACCCCATGGCATCCCCGTTTACAGAAAATAGTACTCCGAGTATAGCCGACTCTACATTAAAAAACGATAGTTTCGATTACAGTTGCGTTTGAAGCTTTTTAACCTTTTGCAGTTTCTCCTCCATTTTATGGCGATATTTGGCCGCTTTGTCGCTTCTGCCTTCGGCCTGGGCGTCTTTCATTCTGTTTTCCGCTTTTTTCGCGTCCGCCGAGGCATCATCGATTTTCCGCTCTATTTTTTGGGTATGTGCGTCGGCTTTGGCTTGCGCCCTGGCTTTCAGATCGCTGTCGCTACAGTTGGCCTTGGCTTCGGCAAGCGCTTTTTGTAGGCGCGCAAGGGCATGGGGCTCGGCGGTCATCTCCACCTTCTTTTGGAGTTCGCAGATCTTTTTGGCGCATCCCTGCAGGGAGGCACAGGTGTCGGCCTGCAAAACGGCGGTGCCCATCAGGAACAGCCCCGCGGTCAAGACGGTTTTGTATGACATATATTGTCCTTTTATATGATATTTTGTGCATCAAGTATACCATACATCACCCCTTTGATGCAGGGGTGGTATCAGACGTGAATGTCGATATGCGGTGTGCCGTCTTCGTCCACCGTCAAACCGGGATCGTCATGCCGCTTTTTGGGGTGCGGCGGCGGTTGGGAGCTCTCCTCGCCGGCCTCTTCCCGGGCCTCCTGGCGTTGATGCTCCTTTTCGGGGTCGATTTTATGCGACTCTTCCGCGGGACGGGTCTCCTCGATCCGCTTCTCCTTCTCGTTGGCCAGGGCCTGGGCCGCGGCCTGCTGGATGTCGAAGCGGTTGAACTGGCTGGTCTGGTTGGACGCGGCCACGTTCATGTTTTGGTTGACCAGAAGAATGTTGTGAAGGGGGGTGACGGCCATGGTTACTCCTTGCGAACCTTGATCGTGTCGTAATCGACATAGTTGACCTGGGCGCCGTGTCGGACTTTGACGTTGCGTCTGAAGGTAAAATCGACCGGATAGTCGCCCGGTTGAGCCACGCTGGTGGCCACGCAGATTCGGGCCGCTTTCTCGATGATGTCGCGGGGTATCTGGCGGCGGTTGGGGTTTTGTAAAATGCAGTGGGCGGAGGGGCGATCTTTGAGGTGTAGCCACAGATCCTGGGCCCTGGCGTTTTTGAGAAGTTCCGTATTCTCCCGTTCGTTGCGCCCCACCAGCAGCCGCCAGCCATCCAACTCGAAAAGCTCACAGCCGAGGCGTTCGGTTTTGCGTCGTTTGGCCCGCTCTTTCGGAGGGAAAAGCAGCCGTACGGCGCCTTCATCGGGTGCGGCGGCGAGATTTTGGCGCAACATGCGGTAAAAGGCGATGCGACTCTGAAGATTTTCCGCTTCGATGTGGAGGTTTCGGGCTTTTGCCGCCGCTCTTCTGGCTTGTTTGAAAAAGTGCTCTCCCATCCGTTTCGGGTTGGGAAGGGGCGGCAAGGGAATGGTCAGAGGGGTACCGTCGAAGTCGATCACCTCCAACCGGGTGTCGTAGGGGCGGATACGATGCAGGTGGGCCAGCGCCAGGGTGCCGTAACGGTTGAGGCGTTCGGCCTCCTCCTCCAGGCTTTGCCGGTCGGGGAGTTTCGCCAATTCGCGCTCGAGACGGGTGATCTTCTTTTGCAGCTCTTTGTCGTAGCGGCTTTTGAGTCGCTTCAGGCGTTCGACGGTACGTAGCCGGGCCCTTTCTTGCAGCCATGTTTGGGGATCTTCCAGCGTGCCGCTTTGCCGGGGACCGTCGTAGGGGGGCAGGGGGCGCAGGGGCAGGCCCGGTTTGACGGGACGGACGCTGGTGAATTCGTCGATATGGCGTAACGCCTCTATCACCACGCCCCTGTCGTCGAGAAGAATGGCGTTGGTGTGGCGGCCGGTGAACTCCAGTCTCAGACGGGTGCGTGTGGCTTTGTAGGCGCCCCGCTGCTCGGTCTCGAAACAGAGAATTCGGTCGTTTCCCGGCAGGGTGACACGAAGTATGGCGGCATTACTTAACCGTTTGTTCAAGGCGGTATCGAAAGGGGCCCGGTAGCGGCGGGCGGGGGTGAGGTGTGAGGCGTCGAAAATGTCGCTTTGGCCCCTGGTCAGATCAAACGCCACGGCATGGGTGCGGTCAAAGAGAATGCGAATGACGTTGTCGTCGATGCGCTCGGCTTTGGTAATTTGCTTAAAACGGGCGAAGTAGTCGGCCAGGGCCTTGAGCTCAAACTGTTTCATACAAAGATTTTAGCACCTTTTGGATATAATCGCGGCAATTACGGCATTTTTTAGAAGGATTTTCATGGGACAGACCATTACCGAAAAGATCTTTTCCGACCACGCGGGGCGCGAGGTCAGAGCTGGGGAGATCGTGCGGGTGCCGATTGACATGGTGATCGGCAACGACATCACCACCCCCATCTCTATCCGCGCTTTTGAGGAGAGCGGCGCGACGAAGCTGGCCAACCCCGACGGTTTTAGTATTGTCATGGACCACTTCATCCCGGCCAAGGATATCGCCAGCGCCAACCAGGCCAAGATCAGCCGCGAGTTTGCCTACAAGCACAACCTGAAGCACTTTTTTGACGAGAAGGATATGGGCATCGAGCACGCCCTGCTTCCCGAAAAGGGGCTGGTGGTGCCGGGTGACGTGATTATCGGGGCCGACAGCCACACCTGCACCCACGGGGCGCTGGGTGCGTTCGCCACCGGCATGGGCTCGACCGACCTGGCCTTTGCCATGATCACCGGGGGCAACTGGTTCAAGGTGCCCGAGACCATCAAAGTGGTCTTTACCGGTAAACCGGGCGAGCACGTCTACGGCAAAGACCTGATATTGGAGCTGATTCGCATGATCGGTGTGGACGGCGCGCTTTACAAGGCGCTGGAGTTTACGGGCGATACCATTGAACATTTGAGTATGGATGATCGCTTCAGCCTTTGCAACATGGCCATTGAGGCGGGCGCCAAAAGCGGCATCATCGCCGTGGATGAGGTGACAAAAGCCTTCCTGGCCGAAAGGGAGCTGGCAAGAGAGCCCAAAATCTTCTACTCCGACGAAGACGCCGAGTATTGCCAGACCATCGAGATTGATGTAAGCAAACTGGAGCCGGTCATTGCCTACCCCCACCTGCCCAGTAACGGCAAGCCGCTCTCTACCGCCGTGGCGGATGATTTGAGGGTCGATCAGGTCTTTATCGGCAGTTGTACCAACGGCAGACTCTCCGACATCAAAATCGCCGCCGAGATCGTCAAGGGCAAGCGGGTGGCCCGCCATACCCGCATGATTGTCACCCCCGCGACCCAAAAGATTCTCAAGGCCGCCGAAAAGGCGGGCTATATTGACACCCTTATCGACGCGGGCGCGGTGGTCTCCAACCCCACCTGCGGGGCGTGCCTGGGCGGTTATATGGGGATTTTGGGCGACGGGGAGCGGTGTATCGCCACCACCAACCGCAACTTCGTGGGCCGTATGGGCGCCAGGAGCAGTGAGATCTACCTGGCCAACTCCGCCGTGGCCGCCGCCAGTGCCATCGCCGGCAAGATCGCCGATCCCAGGGAGATCGTCTGAGTTTTCCGATTCCCTGCGTCATCTTCGCGGGGGGCAGGAGCTCCCGCATGGGCCAAGACAAGGCCCTGCTTCCCTTTGGCGGTTACGAAACGCTGGCCGAGTACCAGTACCGCCGCCTCTCTTCACTTTTTTCTTCATGTTATCTGGGGGCCAAAGCGGACAAGTTCTCCTTTGGCGCGCCCGTTGTCTTGGATGTGGACCCTATCTATTCGCCGACTTCCGGGCTTTTGGGGGCGTTTGAGGCGCTAAAGGGCGATTTCGCGGTGCTTGGGGTGGATATGCCCAGCGTGGATGAACAGGTGTTTGCCTCTCTTTTTGCCGCTTATCGGGAGGGCGGTTTTGCCGCTTATATCGCCCAAAGCCCCCGGGGCGGGCACCCGCTGTGCGGCATCTATACCCGTAAGCTTCTACCGGCGCTCCAAGAGGCCCACGCCAAGAAGCGTTACGGCCTTCACCGCCTTTTGGCCGATGTGAAAACCCGCTGGGTATCGTTTGAGAGCGACGCGCCCTTTGTC
>JAADEJ010000101.1 GCA_013153475.1 Campylobacterota bacterium | reverse complement strand
GAGGTTGTCAACGCCTCCCGCGGGGCCCGCTTTATTATCCGATTACCCGTCGCGAAAGGATAACCATGTCGTGTCACGCCAAACTGGCCCGGTTGAAAGTGTTGCTGGTAGAGGATGAAGCCCGGCTGGCCGGCCTGCTCAAAGAGGCTATCGGCGACTATTTCGCCCGTTTTTCGGTCGCTTATGACGGCATCGAGGGACTGGCCCGTTTCAGGGAACTGGAGCCCGATGTGGTCATTACCGACATCACCATGCCCCGCATGACGGGACTGGAGCTGGCCGAGGCGGTCAAAAAAGAGCGGCCCGAGACGCCGGTGGTGATCTTAAGCGCCTACAGCGACAAGGAAAAGCTGCTGGGGGCCATCGACGCGGGGGTGGTGAAATATTTCATCAAACCCTTCGACCCCGAAGAGGTATTGGCCTATCTTTGCGAGTTGGCCGACAAGATCAAAAGGAGCAGTACGGTGCCTCTGATGCCGCCGTTCGCGTTTGACCTGCAGAGCGAGCAGCTTTTCAAAAAAGGGGTGCTGGTGCGTTTGAGCCGTCGGGAGAGCCGCTTTATCGCCCAGTTGCTGCACAATCCCAACCACTATCTCTCCAACGAGGCGATCAAGGCGTTGCTTTGGGAAGATGAGGAGGTCAGCGACGAGCGGCTGAGAACCTTTATCAAACGGGTGCGGCAAAAGAGCGACAAGGCGCTGATAGAGAATCTTTCGGGGCAGGGATACGCGTTGAATATGGGGTTATCGCCAGAGGACGGGTAGGGGGGTGTCGAGTCGCTGTTCTTTAAACGAGTGGGTCGGCGGGCCGATATCGGCGATATTGCGGCCGGTTTCGACGAAGGATTGGAGGTAGTAGGTTCCACGGTAGCCGCGCCGGTAGAGCTCTCCCGCCATCGCTTCCACCGCCTCTTTCCCCAACAGGTCGGGATGAACGGTGGTGCGCACCTCGAAAGGGCATTTCGCCCCGATTAGAAAATCGAGACTCTCAAGAAAGCGTTCATAACGGGATGATCCGGTGATATAGCCGAACCGCGCGCCGTTCGCTTTGAAGTCCAGGGCTACGTACTGCACCAGCCCCTCTTCGACGAGTTCGCGCAGCCGTGTCGGGTTGAGGCCGTTGGTGTCCAGTTTGATTTTGAATCCCAACGCCCGGATTTTGCGACACAGCGGCGCGAGATCGTGAAGGGTCGGTTCGCCGCCGCTGAGCACCACCCCGTCGAGTAGTCCCGTCCGTTTTCGCAAGAAACTCAGCAGGTCGTCCGGGGTGTAACGCCCCTCTTTGGCGAAGACGATATCGCTGTTGTAACAGTACATACACCGCATATTGCACCCCACGAACCAGACGATGGCCGCCAGGTTGTCAGGATAATCGAGATGGGTGAACGGGGTGATGTCGTAAATGATCCTATCGCTCAATGAAAGGCTTTCTTTGTCGGTGTTCGGCCTGTTTTCCGATATTGAAGCTCTCCACCGGCCTATGGTAACCCATGACACGGGTGTAGACCACGCAACGGGTTCTTTTGTCTTGCAGCTTTTGCAGTTTTTCGTTTCGGTTCATCTTTTCCTCCTTGGTTTCAAGATGCGATCTCCTCCGTTTGCAACAGCTCTTCGTCGCAAAGGGGACAGTATTCGTGTTCGCCGGGCAGGTAACCGTGTTTGGGACACACGGAAAAGAGCGGGGTGATCGTGATGTAGGGCAGCCTGAAGTTGGTCATGACCTTTTTGACCAGTTTGCGGCACGCTTCCGGGGAGCTGACGCGCTCTCGCATATAAAGGTGCAAAACCGTGCCGCCGGTATAGCGGCACTGCAAATCGTCCTGAAGGGTCAACGCCTCGAACGGATCGTCGGTGTAATCGACCGGCAACTGAGAGGAATTGGTATAGTAGACATACTCCCCCTCTCCCGCCTGAATGATCCCCGGATAGCGCTTTTTGTCCTCCTTGGCGAAACGGTAGGTGGTACCCTCCGCCGGGGTGGCTTCCAGGTTGTAGAGGTTGCCCGTACGCTCCTGGAAGATTTTGAGCTTTTCGCGCATGAAGTCGAGTATCCGCAGGGCGAAAGCCCCGCCCTTCTCGGTGGCGATATTTTCGGCGTCGGTGGTGAAATTGCGGATCATTTCGTTCATGCCGTTGACGCCGATGGTGGAAAAGTGGTTGTTGAAGTGGGGCAGGTAGCGACGGGTGTAGGGGAAAAGGCCCCGGTCGTAAAGTTCCTGAATGAACCGCCGTTTTTTTTCCAGGGTTGAGGCGGCCATCTCCATCAGTTCGTCGAGCCTTGCCAGAAGCGCCGTTTCATCCCCTTTGTAGAGGTGGCCGAGTCGGGCCATGTTGATGGTCACGACGCCGATGCTTCCCGTCATCTCCGCGCTACCGAAGAGACCGCCGCCCCGTTTGAGTAACTCCCGCAGATCGAGTTGCAGGCGGCAGCACATGGAGCGGACATGGCCGGGCTTGTAGGCTTCCTCGTTGGGTATGAGGTTGCCGTTTTCATCCTGTATATACTGGCTGCCGATGAAGTTTTGAAAATAACTCGAACCGATCTTGGCGGTGTTCTCAAAAAGAATGTCGGTATTTTCGCCGTACCAGTCGAAATCTTCGGTGATGTTGACGGTGGGAATGGGAAAGGTGAAGGGTTGCCCCGAAGCGTCTCCTTCGGTCATTACCTCGTAGTAGGCGCGGTTGATGAGGTTCATCTCTTTTTGGAAATGTTTGTAACGCAGATCTTCGAGCGTACCGATGCCGGGGTCGCGTTCACGGGCGAGTTCGAGCAGCTCATTGTCGTCGAGTGCCCGGAAAAGGTGGTGTTGACGACGGGTGGGGATCTGCTCTTTGAGATCCTCGGGTACCGTCCAGTCGATGGTGATGTTGGTAAAGGGCGATTGACCCCAGCGGGCGGGGACGTTGAGGTTGTAAACGAAACTGCGGATCGCTTTCTTTATCTCACGGAAGGAGAGGCGATCTTTGAAAACGTAGGGGGCCAGATAGGTGTCAAAGGAGCTGAAAGCCTGGGCACCGGCCCATTCGCTCTGTAAAATGCCGAGAAAGTTGGCCATCTGCCCCAGCGCTTCGCGGAAGTGGTTGGGAGGACGGCTCTCCACCCGGCCGCGCACGCCGTTGAACCCCTCGTCCAGCAGAACCCGCAGGCTCCATCCGGCGCAGTAGCCGCTGAGACAGTCGAGGTCGTGAATGTGGTAGTCGGCGTTTCGGTGGGCGTACCCCTCCTCTTTGGAATAGACCCTGTCCAACCAGTAGTTGGCGATGACCTTGCCGGCGGTGTTGTTGATGAGCCCGGCGTGGGAGTAACCGGTGTTGGAGTTGGCGTTGATACGCCAGTCCTGTTTGTTGATGTACTCTTCGATGGTTTCGGTGGTGTCGACATAGGTGGTGTCTTCTCCCAGGCGGTAGACGTGTTCGCGCTGCATTTTGTGGGTATGGCGATAGAGCATAAAAGCTTTCATCACATCGAAGTAACGGGCCTTGAATAGCTCCTCTTCGATCATATCCTGAATATCCTCCACCGCGGCGACCCGTTTGCTTTTGAGCCGATCGAGAACGTTGAAGAAGATGGAAGGATCATACGGGGTGCTTCGGCTTTTGAAAGCCGCCGCGATGGCGTCTTCGATTTTGTAGGGGGCGAACGGTTCGTAACTTCCGTCCCGTTTGAGAATTTTTTTGATCATCATGGCTGTCTCTTTGCGGTCAAAAGCAAGGGCACGGGCCGAAGCCCGGGGAGGGAAGGCTTCGGCCCGTGCCCTCGTGCAAGCTGTATAGATTTTGGAGTAGGTGCCGTCAAAACGGCTATGAAAATGATAAGCCAAAACCCCTTGACGACCTATAAAAAAACGACTCACGAAGCTGTCACGAAGCGGGTGATTTAAAACGGGGCGTGACAAACCGGTGACAAAACATTGTCGAAGCTCAAGAGAATTGAAACCGAATTTTTGTAGAATCAAATAGAAATATCCCAAAATCGCGCGAGGAGGTAACAATGGATTGGGTAATGGTTTCATTCCTGGCGGTCACCACACTGCTGATGGGAAAAATTTTTCTGATGTTCAAAGATTAAGGAGAGCCGATGACCATCTCAACCTATATGCGTGACGACCACCGCCATTGCGATGATGAGTTCGCCAAGGTGGAGCGGGCCGTCAACGCCGGTGATTTTAAAGAGGCGTTTGGCCATTTTGAGAACTTCATGGTCGATACCCTCAAGCACTTTGACCGGGAGGAGGAGATTCTCTTTCCCGCTTTCGAGGCGGCGACGCTGAGCACCGAGGGGCCCACCTATGTGATGAAGCTGGAGCACAACCAGGTGCGCGGGTTGCTGGAGCAGATGAAAGATACGCTCCAAAAAGAGGATAAGGATCAATTCTTCTCGGTGGCCGATACGCTGATGATTTTGCTCCAGCAACACAACATGAAAGAGGAGCAGATGCTCTATGCCATGTGCGACCAGGTGCTGGAAGAGAAATCGGCGCAACTGGTTGAACAGATGAAGAACCACTGAGGCGTTTATGGCGGTCGTGAAGTTGGATGTGCGGGGGCTGAACCACCCCGAGCCGTTGGAAAGGAGCGTGGCGGCGTTTGAGAAACTGGGCCGGGGTGATGTCCTGCACCTGGTGATTCACCGCTATCCGGTGCCTCTGCTAAAACTGGCCCAAAGCCGGGGCCTGGTGTGCGAGACGGCGCAAAAGAGCGAAGAGGAGTTTCACCTCTTTTTCGCCTTTGACGGGGCGTTGTGCCGGTCGGCCAGGGAGACTGCGGGTGTTTAACCGCGGCCTCTCTCTCGATCAGGCGCCGCCGTTTGAGGCGGTTTTGCGCTTTTTTCTGACACTTCCCTTTTTCGGTCTTTTGGCCGCAGGCGTGATGTTGGTTGCGCCCGCGGAACACCTGACGCTCTGGGACGCGCCTGCCGCCGTGGGGTTGGTGCACCTGACGGTATTGGGGTTTGCCGCCACGGCGATGGTGGGGGCGCTCTTTCAGATGTTGCCGGTAGTAGCGGGCGCCACGGTGCCCCGTCCGCTCTTTCACAGCCGCTGGATTCATCTTTTTCTCACAACCGGTACCCTCCTGCTGGCGGGCGCTTTTTTGTTTGAGCGGCCCTCATTGCTCTTTGTCGGCCCGTTGTTGCTGGTGGTCGCCCTGGGACACCTCTCTGTCATGATGTTCGCCCGCCTTTTGCGGGTGGAGAACAAAACCCCTTCGGTCAACGGCATGATTGTGGCGCTGGCCTCGTTGGGGTTTGGGCTGGTTTTCGCCGTTTTGGCGACTCTGCTCTTTTTGGGCGTGGACGTGGGGCTGGATGTGGGCGATCTGCGCGCTTTGCACCTGCGTTTCATGCTTTTTGGGTGGATCGGCACGCTGGTGATGGCGGTGGCGTTTCAGGTGATCGAGATGTTTTATGTCACGCCCCCCTATCCCGAAGCCTTTCGCCGTTACGCGCCGTTTGCCGTGCTGGGACTGCTGGTGGCGGAGGTGCCCGCGCTTTTGCTCTCCGAAAAGGCGGTGAGTGTCTTGGATGCGGGGGTGGCCCTGATTGTCATGCTTTTTGCGCTTATTACCCTCAAACGCCTGAGCCAACGTAAGCGCCCCGTGGCCGACGTGACCGTGTGGCTTTGGCGTACCGCCATGGGGGCTTTGGCCCTTTCGGCGCTCTTTGGGGTTCTTTCCTTGGCGTATGCCCCCCTGTTCGCGACAGCGGCTTTGATGTTCGGCTATTTTGTCGTGAGTGTCATTGTGGCCATGAGTTACAAGATTGTCCCCTTTCTGGTCTGGTTTCACCTTAACGCCAAAGGGGTGCTGGAGACACCGTTAATGGGCGATATCGTGCCAACTTCCGCCACCCGCCCCCACCTCTGGTTGCACTGGGGTGTCGGCGTGTTTTTGCTGGCGGCGCCGTGGTGGCCCACGGCCTGGAGGGGGGGCGGGGCGTTTTTGCTGGTCTCGTCGCTTCTTTTTGGCTACAATCTGTTCAAAGCGGCTACCATCTGGCGCAAACTCAAAGATAAAGGACTGTTATGAGCAACTATCCCGCGTTTTACGACAGGATTCCCCCCATCGTTACCGTCGATCCTTTGGCTGACATGCTGGGTGCCAGCGTTGGGGGTGAGCTGGTCTATCGGTATGAGGATATGGTCAAACTGGCGGGCCACTCCTGCCCCACCGTCGCCGGGGCGTGGCTGATGGCTTTTGAGGGGCTCAAAGCCCTCTACGGTGAGGCCAAACCCGTGCGGGGCGAGGTGAAAGTGGAGATCAAGTCCCCCAAAGATGAAGGGGTCGCCGGGGTGATCGGCAACTGTATCGCGCTCATTGTCGGCGCGGGCGATGAAGGGGGCTTTAAAGGCCTGGGCGGTCGCATGGCCCGCAACAACCGCCTCTTTTACGGCGTCTCTATGGCCGGTGACGTGAGACTGAGTCGCCTGGACAACGGCCAAAGCGTTCAGATGCGCTATGACCCTTCCCAGGTACCGGGAGACGCTTCCATGGGCCCCTTGATGCAAAAGATCATGCAGGGCATGGCCGATGAGCAGGAGAAACGGCGCTTCGGCGAGTTGTGGCAGGAGAGGGTAGAGAAGATTTTACTGCACACCCCGCTCAGACAAGTGATCGCCTTTATCGACTAAGCTTCAACGCCCCGGCGTTTGCCGGGGGAATCCCTCTCTTTTTATAAAGCTCTTCACTCCTATATAGTCGCGGACGGCATAGAGATCGGAAGCGGCAACAAAATACCGCTGTGGCTTTTTGGCTTCATCTACTAAGCGCGATCCCGGCAATTACGAAGCTAACAAACGAGAGCGTCGCCGCCAAAAGCGCCCAGGGTAGTTGGGTGCGCACATGGGCGATCAGGTCGCACCCGGCGGCCATGGCGGAGATGATGGTGGTATCGGAGATCGGTGAGGCGTGGTCGCCGAAAACCCCGCCGCTGATTACCGCGGCGATGCTGAGCATCGCAAGCGTCTCGCCGCCGCCAAGGGCGCTTGAGAGGGCCGCGGCGACGGGAATCATGATGGAAAAGGTGCCCCAACTGGTGCCCGTGGCAAAAGCCGTCAGGGCCGAGAGCGCAAAGATACCCGCCGGCAGGAACCCGGGGCTAAGAGAGGCCTGGGCGTAGCGGGCCAGGTAGGCGCCGGTGCCAAGCTTTTGTGTGAGTGCCCCCAGCGCGAAAGCCAGCAGTAAAATCAGCGCCACCGGCGCCATCTCCCTGGCCCCTTCGACAACGGCGCGCCAGATATTTTTGGGTGTCGTGAGCTTTTTGGCCCAAAGATAGAGCGTTTGCGCCCCCAGCGCCCCCAGCACGCCCCAAAAGACGGCGGTTGAGCCGCTCCCTTTGAAAAAATCGCCCCCGCCGCTGATAAACAGCCCCGCCACGGTGCCCAAAAGCATGGTCATCACCGGAATCAGCAGGGCGCCGAGGTCGCCTTTGGGGTAATGGGAGGGCGGCGTTTGGGTGACGGGGGTGTAGGCTTTGAAGGGGATATCGCGCACAATGGTATAGAGCACCAGCAAAATAGAAAAAAGGGCGTAAAAGTTAAAGAGCAGGGCGCCGCCAAGGAGTTTGAGCGGCTCGCCGTGGAGGGTGCCGGCCTCAATCTGCGCGGCGATGAGTCCCAGCAGAAGCGCCCCCCAGGCGTTGAAGGGGATCATCGTGCACACCGGCGCGCTGGTGGCGTCGCAGATGTAGGCCAGCTTCTCCCTGGAGGTGCCGAAGCGGTCCGTCAACGGGCGGGAGACGGTGCCGGCGATAAGCGAAGTAATGGAGCTTTCAATAAAGATGGCCAGGCCGATGAGAAACGGGAGCGTCTCGGCCCGTCGGCGGGAGGTGATGAGGCCATTTTGCCGGGAGATGTACGAGACAAAACCGTCCACCCCGCCCCCTTTGCGAATGAGTGCGATAACGGAGCCCACCAGCACGGCAAAAGCGAGGGTTTTGAGCACCCATCCTTTTTGCAACAGATCGGCGAAGGCGCGGAGCGTGTCGCTCAGCACGGCGGGCGAGAAGCCGTCGATGATGCCGTAGCCGGCGATGATGCCAAAGAGCAGTGAGAGGTGGACATTTCTTGTTATAATGGCCAGCACAATGGCCAAAAAAGGGGGCAGCAGTGATAATACGCCGTAGCTTTGCACAGATACTCCTTTGGGGGATTGTAACAAGTTTGGCTTTGGGCGGCGATGAAGGGCTTTTACAAAAGGCGCGCCAGATGGTCAAGGTCTACAACGCCCACGGCCACACGGCGGCATTGGCGTGGTTTGAGAAGCGCGGCGACGCGTGGGTGCAGGTGAGTGACGAGTGGGAAGTGAGTGTCGGGCGCGAGGGGCTTGGCAAAACCAAAGAGGGAGACGGCAAGACGCCGGTGGGGGTATTTGCGCTGGGGGAGGTCTACGGCTACCGAAAAACGCCTACGCCCATGCCCTTTTTTCAAAGCGACGAGCATCTTGTATGCGTAGACGATGCCCAAAGCCGCTACTACAACCGCATCGTGGACAGGCGCCGGGTGCTGGAGGATTTTAAGAGCTTTGAGAATATGCGCAGAGCCGATAATCTCTACGCTTTGTTGGTAACGGTGGGGTATAACCGCGAGAATGTGCCGGGCAGGGGGTCGTGCATCTTTTTGCATATACGGCGCAAAGACAAAGGGCCGACCGCCGGGTGCGTGGCCCTGCCGATAGAAGCGATGAAAAAGCTGGTAAGTTGGCTCGATCCGGCCAAAAGGCCGGTTATTGTGATTGAGAGATGGACGCCGGGGGCGCGGTTTGCCCGGCTTAGCCCTTTTTCACATAGGTAAAAAAGCGCCCTTCGGAACTTTCCGCGCTATAGACCTCGTACCCCTGCTCTTTGAAGGTATCAATGAGCGGGGCGGGCATGAAGTCGCTCTCGATGAGTAGAATCTCGCCGCTCTTGAGCTTTTTTAATGCCATGGAGGCTTCGGCCAGCGGGTTTTTCTCTTCGTCCAGAAGGGTATTGGCGTTGAGTACGACGGCGGGTTGGGCGGAGATCCATGTGGGGGTTTTGTTGACCTCTTCCTCTTTGGGCGCTGCCTCTTCGCCAAGCGGCGGTTGGCCCGCCTCATTTCTAAGCAGATTGACCAGCTCCAGCGTCTCGTAACCGCCAATCTTGGCCACCTGCGTCAGCGTGGCTATTTTGGCCACCGTTCTGCGCAAGATGGGGTTTTTGAGCTTTTTGTATTTGGGATTGAGCTCTATTAAAAAGGCCTCAAGCTCCGGGTAGGCGGTAAGCAGGTCATTGACCTTCGTTTTGGGCGTTATCTCCATCTTCGCGCTCCTTTGTACGGCATTGTTTGGCTTGGCAGTAGGACTCTTTTTTTACAAAGAGCACATAAAAATCTTTTATCACGAGAATCAGACACCAGACCCAGAGGGCGTCAATGATGGGGTTGTCTTTGTACGCCAGCACGAAGCGCATCACCGGCCAGCCGATGAGAATGGGCCACTTGGCGTAGTAAAAGAGCAAAATCCCCGCCCCGTAGAGGTGGCGGAG
>JAADEJ010000014.1 GCA_013153475.1 Campylobacterota bacterium | reverse complement strand
CCGGCGTGGCGCTGGAGTAGGTGGTAACAACGGCATCGGAATTTAGTCTCGCAACCAACTCGGCAAAATACTCTTTGGTCCAGAGCAGGGGGTTTTTCCTGGGACTGAAAGCGTCCTGGTAGACAATGTCAAACCGCAGGTCGGTTCGGCGCAAAAAGTCTCTGGCGTCCCCCAAGACCACCTCGATGCGCCGACCGTTGACTTCATACGCCTCACCCTTTGCCGCCGCCTCGATCACCTCCCGATAAGGCATAAGCGCCTCGGGGTAGGGAAAATCGGGCAATGAGCGCACCAGCGCCTCGTCAAACTCGGGAGCGTAGATCGCCACTTCGCCCCGCCACGCTTTTTGATCCAAAAAGTAGAGGGTGCTCAACGTGTTGTAACCCAAACCGAAACAGATATCCAAAATATTCAGTTTGGGTTTGAAAGGCGTAAGTGAAAAGGCGGGCTCCACGTGTTTTTTGAGCGACTCCTTGAGCGCCCCGTCGCGGGTGGAGTGGTAGCACTCATCAAAATACCCGGAGCGGGCGGTGAAAGTGCCGTCATCGGTTCGCACCAATTTCGCGCCGCCCAGCGCCCGAATGGAATCAGAACGAGGCTTCATGCAACTCTTTGAATTTGAACCCTTCCATCACTTCCTTGATGTCAGCCCCCTCGCGGGCCACCAGCACGAAGATGTTTTGTTCCATAAAAGGCCAGATGGGTTCACCCTGTTTGGCGACGATAGCGTAGTCGATAAAGTCGTTAATCTCTTCCAGTTTGTCGTAAAACTCAATATTCTTCATCTCGCCCTCTTCAAAGACCACCAGCCCCCACGCTTTGGCACTCTCCATCGGCACCAACCGCGCCGTAACGGGATCTTTGCGATCCAAGGGCAGCACGATCAGCATGTCGCCCCCTCCAGCTTGGAAGGATCCAACGCCAGATCCTCGTTTTTCATGACGCCGATCCCTTTATCCAGCACCCCTTTGGCAATACTTTGGGCTTCGGCCAGGGAGTGCATTTTGCAGGTACCGCACTGGTAGATATTGAGTTCGGGAATATCCTTTTCGCTCTTGACGGCCAACACATCCTTCATGGCCGCCTCCCAGGCCTTAGCCACCCGTTTTTCGTCAGGCGTGCCGATGAGACTCATATAAAATCCCGTCCGACACCCCATGGGCGAAATGTCAATAATCTCCACATCCTCGCCGTTAAGGTGTTCACGCATAAAACCGGCAAAGAGGTGTTCAAGGGTATGGATCCCCTTTTCACCCATGATCTCTTGGTTGGGTTTGCAAAAACGCAGATCAAAAACGGTGATGGTATCCCCGCCGGGGGTTGTCATGGTTTTGGCCTTGCGCACCGCGGGCGCGGGCATTTTGGTGTGATCGACCATAAAGCTTTCAAGCAGAGGCATGAAATATCCTTTTGAGTGAAAAGTGTAAAGTGTAAAACGAAAAGTTACAGTAAACCGCTACGCGGACCACATTTATAAGTGATTATACAAAATTTTCAGGGATTGGCTCGAAAGAATAGAGATTAAAATTTAAATAGAAGGGAGCGAAAGCCCCGCGCGGGGCTTTCAAAATCAGACGCTTGCTTCCTCGCGGCGTTGCAGATACTCCCAACGCGCGTCAACCATCTTCTGCCACTCATCGATCAGATACTCGTATTGGGGCTTGAAAAGGTGTTTGAAGCGGCCCTGGGCACCCAGGTAATCACGTACCGGCACCTTGTTTTTGGGGCGGTAGGTGATGGTCAGCTTCGTGCCGTTTTCAATCTCGTAAAGCGGGAAGACCAGCGAATCGGTCGCCAGATCGGAGATGGCAATGGTGTCGTCAGGCGCGAACTTCCACTCGGTGGTACACGCGCTCATGGCGTTGATAAAGACCGGGCCTTCGGTCGCGAAGCCCTTTTGGATCTTCTTGACCATATCTTTCCACTTGTTGGGCGCCACCTGGGCCACATAGGGCGCGCCGTGGGCCGCCATGATGCTGAGCATATCTTTTTTCATCATCTTCTCACCGTAACTGACGCGACCGGCAGGGGTCGTGACGGTGCTGGCGCCGATGGGGGTGGAAGAGGAGCGCTGTCCGCCGGTGTTGGCGTAGACTTCGTTATCCAGACAGACATACATCATGTCGTGGCCGCGCTCGAAACAGCCCGAAATCCACTGGAATCCGATATCGTACGTGGCGCCGTCACCGCCGAAAGCGACGAATTTGGGACTTTTGCCTTCACAGGAAGCGGGCAGTTTGCCTTTGCGCTTGCGGGCTTTGTACATCGCTTCGGCACCGGCAATGGCGGTGGAGGCGTTCTCGAAACCGATGTGAATCCAGCTGTTGTCCCATGAGGTGTAGGGATAGACCGCCGTACACACCTCCAGACAACCGGTGGCCGCCGAGAGAATCAGCGGGTCGTTAGTGGCGTTGAGAATCTCACGCACGATAATGGAGTGGGCACAACCGGGACAAAGCAGGTTGGCCCCCTCGAACCGGTCGGCCGAGGTGGAAAAATCTTTGAGGTTTTTGATCTTTTTCATTTCGCTCATCGTCTGGACTCCTTCTTAATAAAACGACAGTTTCGGTCCGCGAAGACCGATAAACTGTTGCAGCGGCGTGGTGGGCTTGCCCGCTTCGGCGTTGGCCGCCAACTCTTTGAAGATCTCTTCGGCGTGCTCGACGGTAAAGTCCCGTCCTCCCAGGCCGTAGATGTAGTTGGTAACGACAGGGCGGTTTTCACACTGATAGAGCGATCCGGCCACTTCGTTGTAGAGCGCGCCCATGGCACCGTTGGGGCTGCTGCGATCCAGACAGGCGACCGCTTTGACGTTTTGAAGCGCCTCGATGATCTGCTTATGGGGCCAGGGACGGAAGAGCCGGGGCGCGACGACGCCGGCTTTGATGCCCTGCTCTTTGCGAAGCTTTTCGGCCACCATCTTGGCGGTCTCTACCGTCGTACCCAGTGCCACAATGGCTACGTCGGCGTCATCCATGTCGTACTTCTCGACAATGTTGTATTTGCGGCCGGTCTTTTTCTCAAACGCCGCAAAGACCTCCTCGACCTTGCCGAAGACCTTGGTCATCAGGTCATGATGCTGACGCGCTTTGTGCTCGAAGTGCCAATCTTCCTCGGTCTGTACGCCGTAGGTGACGGGGTTGGCCAGGTCGAGCATCGGGTTGACCGCCGGATATTCACCCACAAATTCGTACGCCTCGTCATCGCTAAGCGGGCGCACGTTTTCGGCGGTATGGGAAGTGATGAATCCGTCCTGATGGCTCATGACCGGCAGGCGGATCTCGGGATCCTCGCCGATTCTAAAGGCCATCAGCGTCATGTCATAGGCTTCCTGGGCGTTGAAAGCGTCCAGTTGGATCCAGCCGCTGTCGCGTCCCATATACATATCGGAGTGGTCGCCGTTGACGTTGAGCGGCGCGGCCAGGGCGCGGTTGACCACCACCAGCACGATAGGCAGACGCATACCGCTGGCCTGATAGAGCACTTCGCTCATCAGGGCGAATCCCTGGGAGCTGGTGGCGGTGGCTACCCGGCCGCCGGCGGCGGCGGCGCCCACACAACCGGACATCGCGGCGTGCTCGGACTCTACCAGCACAAACTCGCCGTCAATGTAGCCGTTGGCAAGAAACGATCCGTAATTCTGGACCACCGGGGTGGACGGGGTGATGGGATAGGCCGCGACCACGTCGATCTGTGCCTGGCGAAGCGCCTGGCTGGCGGCCATGTTGCCGTCCCAGACCTCTACTTCATTGAGTTCCATTTTTTCAGCCATCTAATTCTCTCCTGCTTGATTCTTTATGCGACGCGGCGCGTCACTCTTTTTCGGGCCACTGAGCCAGCGCGTCGTCGTTGTCGATACGCTCTTCGAACATCAACAGCGATTTGGGGTTGGTCGGGCAGACCTCCACGCAGATACCGCACCCTTTACAGTGGTCGTAATCGACGCCGATCATCTTTTTATCCCGTGAGATGATCGAAACGTCGGGGCAGTAGATCCAGCAGAACTGACAGTCGATACACAGATCGCGGTTGTAGACCGGTTTGAGAACCCGCCAGTCGCCGACATACGCTTCATGGGAGTTGGTCTCCGCGTAAGGGCGGTCTTCGGGCAGTATTTCGCTCGCGTCTTTCTCCATCTCCTCGCTGAACGAAAAGAGAATGGCGCCGGGAATCAGTTCGTCCCATCCAAGATATTTCATCGTCTCTCCCTTACTTCACGGAATTGTAGGCGCGTTCGATCGCCGCCATGTTGGCGTCGATGATCTTTTGCGGAAATTTGGACAAAACGGTTTTCATCGCGTTTTGGAAGTAGTCCAGCTCAAACATTCCCGACACCTTCATCAAAGCACCCAGCATCGGCGTATTGGGCATGGCGCGACCAATGGTATCCAGCGAGATCTGGATACAGTCGACCACATAGACCTCTTTACCCTTCAGCTTGGGCTGGCTCTCCAGCAGCTCCTCTTTGCTCAGGTGCGTGGTAATGATGTACTTGGTACTCTCTTTCTCGTTGGCCGTGATATCGGCGGTATAGGTCAAGCCCGGGTCGATGACCAGCACGTAATCGGGTGACATGAACTTCTGGTGATTGAGAATCTCCTCATCGTCGATCCGATTGTAGGCCGTCATCGCCGCGCCGCGCTTGGCGGAGCCGTAGAAGGCGAAGGCCTGCACATACTTCCCGGTTCGGGCGACCACGTCGCCGAGCCCCTTGGCACCGGTAACCGCTCCCTGTCCTGCACGTGAGTGCCAGCGAATTTCCAACATTAGTTTCTCCCTTTTGAAAACGCAACCCCCACTCCCGTGAGATTCCGCGTTTATTAATACTACTAAGGTGCTTAATTGTAATCAAGGGGCTCTTAAAGCAAGCTTTTTCTTTTTTCGATCGCCAACACCGCTTCCAGGGCGTCTGAAGCGATATTCGGGGCGGCTTTTTCGAGCGTTTCGGCAGATGCGTAGCCGCAGGTGACGGCAAAAGGGGATATTTTGGCGTTGATCGCCGCCTCCACGTCCATCGGGGTGTCGCCGACAAGCCAGATGTCACCCTTTTGCACACCCATCCGCGCCAACGCTTTGAAAACGGGCTCGGGGTGGGGTTTGTGGTGCGTGACATCCTCGCTGCCCACCAAGGTCTCGAAATGGGCCATCAGTCCCAGGTGCTCCAGCAAAATGCGTGAGTAGAGCCCCGTTTTGGTTGTCACCACCCCCAGCCTGGCAAACGACGCGGCCCGGCACACCGCCTCTTCGGCACCCGGGAGCAGGCGGGTCTTTTGGGTACTGATCTTTTTGTAGTGCGTTTTGTAGGCCGCTACATAACGCGCCGCCTCCGATTCCGCGACCCCCAGAGCCGTAAACATCTTTTCCAGCGGCGCCCCGATCATGGAGACGATCCGCTCTCTTGAAGGCGCCGTTTGACCAAAGGCATCAAACGCGGCCCCGAAACTCTCCACGATCGCTTCGGTCGAGTCGATCAGCGTACCGTCAAGATCGAACAAAATCACCGTCACGGCTTGATCCACTCAATCTGGTTGTGCATAATGCCGATCAGGGAAGGCTCTATCGGATGAATGGCCCGATTCACCGCCGTAACGCTATCGGGAATATACAAAAAGACGTAGGGGTGATCCTGCACGATCTGTTTGAATATTTTTCTATAAAGCTCTCCCACTTTCGCCAGATCGGTTGTGCGTTCCGCCTCCTCGATCCAACGGTCTACGTCAGCGTTTCGGTACCCTACCAGGTTGAACCCGCCCAGTTTGTCCGAATCGGAGTGCCAGAGGGGATAGGCGTCGGGAATGAGCCCCAGCCCCCACCCGAGCAAAACGGCGTCGAATCGGCGGGGGGTGACCACCGTATTCAAAAAGGCCTGCCACTCCATGGCCCGGATTTTCACTTTTACCCCCACCTTGGCCAGTTGATGCTGGATAATCTGGGCGGCGTAAAGGCGCGTCGTGTTATTGGCGTTGGTCGAAATCGTAAAGCGAAGGGGATGGTGTCGGTCGTACCCCGCCGCTTTCAGTAGCGCTTCGGCCCGTTTGGGATCGTATCGGGGCGCGGGCGGATTTTTGGGATAGGCGAAGGTATCGGGCATAAACGGCCCGCGGCAGACCTTGCCGTAATTGAAAAAGAGAATCCGAATCAGCGCCTCTTTGTCGATAGCCAGATCGATCGCTTCCCGCACCCGGTGGTCTTGAAAGATTTTACTTTTCAGGTTGAACCCCAGGTAGGTATAGCCGTGACCGGGCTGGGTAATGATACGAAAACGCTTTTTAAAACGGGGGCCGATTTGACGACTGACCTGCAAAGGGGTCAGAGTATCAAGATCGAGTTTGCCCGATTTGAGCATCAGAAAACGGGTGGTCGCGTCGGGCAGAAAGTGGTAGTGAATGCGCGCGATGCGGGGCGGATGCTCAAAATAGTCGGGGTTGGCTTTCAAAACCACGTCTCCGGTATCCGAAAGCCCGGCAAGCTTATAGGGGCCCGTTCCGATCGGATGACGGTTAAGCGAAGAGGTCATGGGATCGCGCTCCTTTTGCCACAGGTGCGCCGGCAATATACCCATCATCCAGATCGAAAGCGCTTTATAATAGGGCTCTTTATACTCCACCACCACCGTCTTCTCATCGGGTGTTTCGACACGCTTGACATACCTGAAGTCACTGGCGTAAGGGGTAAAAAGCTTTTTGGAGCGGGTCAGGTTGAACGTAAAGCGTACATCCTCGGCGCCAAACGGTTTGCCGTCATGCCATGTGACGCCGGCGCGAAGATGAAAGACCAGGCGGGTCGGGGTCTCGAATCGCCAGTTTTCGGCCAAATCGCCGACAATCCTGCCCTCTTTGTCAAACTTGACCAACCCGTTGAAGACCCACCCGGTGATCTCGCCGCTGGCGCTGTCGGTCGCCAAAAGCGGATTGATACGACTCGGCGCGGCACCAAGGGCCAGATGCAGGGTTGCGGCCCAAAGGCTTAAAGAGAGGGATAAAAGAAGAAAGAGCGTCCGCATTACGGGCGGTAAGGTGCCACCGGTTTGCCGCGGGCTTTCCAGTTCATGATGCCGCCGGCCAGTTCATACACCTTTTTATAACCCAATTTTTGCGAAAGAAACTGTCCCAGCATATGGGTGCGGTGCGCCGTGCGACACACCAGCACAAACGGGGTCTCTTTGGTAATGCCGAGCGCTTTCAGCTTCCCAAGAAAGCCCTGCAGGTCATAGCTGCCGTCCGGTCGGAAAAACGTGACGGTTTGGCTGCCGGGCACGATACCGGTTTGGCGCCACTCCGGTTCGGTACGGATATCGATGACCGGTACGCCTTGTTGATGTAACGCTTCGAAAGCTTTGATATCGAGCGGTCTGACATCGGCAAAAAGTGAAAGGGTGAAAAAGAGAAGGAGTAAGAGTTTTCGCATAGATCGGCTCCTCCCGGGAAGACCCGGGAAACGATTAACGTTTGGAGAACTGAGGGCTTCGGCGCGCTTTGTGCTTACCGTATTTTTTACGCTCGACCACACGGCTGTCGCGAGTAAGCAGACCGTGGGGTTTGAGGATTTTTCTAAATTCGGCGTCATAAGCGCAAAGCGCTTTGGAGATGCCGTGTTTCAGGGCATCGGCCTGTGCGCTGTAACCGCCGCCGATGGTTTGCGCGACGATATCGACACTGCTCTCCTGCTTGGTCAAAAGCAGGGGCTGCATCACTTTGCGCTTGATCGCCTCATGACCGCCCAGCCACTCGTCCAGGCCCATGCCGTTGATCGTCATCTTGCCGCTGCCGGGCTTCAGCCAGACTTTCGCGACGGAGGTTTTCCGTTTTCCGGTTGCGTAGACGTTTGCCATCTTACTTGTCCTTTGCGTTTACTTGTGCGGTATGGGGGTGCTCACTGTCGGCATAGACGCGCAGTTTTTTGAGCATCTGGCGGCCGAGTTTCGTTTTGGGAAGCATGCCGCGTGTGGCCAGTTTGAAAAGTTTTTCGGGGTTTTTCTCTACCAGTTCACCCAGCTTTTCGCTCTTGACGCTTCCGAAATAGCCGCTATGGCGATGGTACTGCTTGTCGTTGAGCTTGTTGCCGCCGGTAAATTTCACTTTGGAGGCGTTGATCACGATCACATGATCGCCGCAATCGACATGGGGAGTATAATAGGGTTTGTGCTTTCCACGAAGATAGGTTGCGATTTCCGTAACCAGTCGTCCGAAGATTTTTCCTTCTGCATCGATCACGATCCAGTCGCGCTCTACCTGGGCGCTGTTGACCATTTTTGTCATTTTCATGGCAGCTTGACCTTTAAAAAAATTTGAACGTTCGGATTGTAGGAGAATTATCCTTACAATACACTTAATTTAAGTGAATTGTAAGCTATTTGGCATCAGGAACAAAGGCTTTCCATGTCGCGAAACCGACGTCGTCGCCAACCTTGACCTTTACCTGGATGTTCCAACGGCCCACACCCTTGAAATCAAAAGGCTCACTCACATAGGAGTCACGCTCATAACGGAACTTTTTGAGCTCAATATTGTATTTGTTAGTTGTAGGCCTTTGTACCACGGCTATGACATCCGCCCCGACGACGGGTTTGCCGCTTTTGTCAGTGACACGTACCACAACCAGACCGTGATGCGGCTCCAGTCTGCTGCGGCTCAGGTCGATCTCGTATTTGGACATGAAAGCTTTTTGACGGGCCTGAAGCTCATTGTAGTTCTCATCCACGTCCTGATAGTTCATCATATAGTCGTTGGACATCTGAACCGGGTTGGTTACGGCGATTTTAATGGTCCAGATTCCCAGCATCACCACTGTCAGAATCATGCCCAAAATCGCGTAGGGCCAGAAATTTCTCTCTTTACGCTGCTTCATGATTTTTTGCCTTTCGTCTGATAAACTGCAAAATCACGACAGCCAGCATAACGTAAAATATCCAACGCACAAACAAAAAGCTCTTTTTACTTCCGCTGCCGATGCTCGACTTAAGAACCACCCCTTTGGAAGCTGCCACCTGGTCCACCAGATCGGCGTATCCGTTCAGGATGGCCACCTCCAGCTTGACACCCTCGTCTTTGCTGAAAGCGGGACTCATCACCGGTTTGATGGTGCCCCGCCAGGGCAATGGACTGAGTATCTGTTCAATGTCGGCCAGTTGTCGGGTTGCGGGCGTGGCGAATATATTGACAGTCGTGGGCTTTTTGGAGAAGTAAAGAAGCAGATAATCGGGATACCGGGCCTTTATCTGCTCGATCAGGTCAATAGGGCGTGTGGCGTTCAGCTCGCTCACGGCGGCGACAAAAACGGCGACACCCGTCTTGTCATAGAGTTCCCTACCCATCTGGTCGAGCTTTGCAACCTCTTTGGGCGGCATAATGCCGTCGTTGCGTAAAATCGGCTCGAATCCTTTCGCATCAAGCGTCAGGGCAAAAGCGAAAAAGATCCATAAAAAAAGGGGTGCGCGAAGCACCCCCGCAAATTTAATCGCTGCCATCAGCCGACAAAAGCGTGATTGGCGGTCAGTACGGCCCAAAGGGTATAGGCGGCCAGAAGGACCATGCCCCATCCCAGGACTTTATCCATAATCTGAATCATTGTAACCTCCTTAGTGGGTTGTTTTCAGTTTTTTCTGCACGATATCCCAGCGGGGATAGACAAAGACGGTATTGCGTTCGACACGGATCTTTTCAGGCGCGTCGGTCGCGAACGCGATAATCTTGATCGGCACCGGCGTATCTTTTCGGGTATCTTTGGCCAGGGGTTCGGTCG
>JAADEJ010000019.1 GCA_013153475.1 Campylobacterota bacterium | reverse complement strand
AGTTGTAAAAAGAGTGGCGCGGTGGACGGGACTCGAACCCGCGACCTCCGCCGTGACAGGGCGGCATTCTAACCAACTGAACTACCACCGCACCAAAAGAAGCGATAAAAAAAGTGGTGGTCGCTAGTGGACTCGAACCACTGGCATCCACCTTGTAAGGGTGGCGCTCTACCAACTGAGCTAAGCGACCGATATTCTGGCGACCCCTGAAGGATTTGAACCTTCGTGTCCACCTTGAAAAGATGGCATCCTTGGCCACTAGATGAAGGGGTCTTTCGACCCTTACAACATTCGTGGTGTCCCGTCTTGGATTCGAACCAAGGGCCACCTCCTTAAAAGGGAGATGCTCTACCGGCTGAGCTAACGGGACGGCTCCGTATTGCCTTTGTCAGGCAAACGTGAGCGAAATTATAGAGCAAAGCGCCCGACTTGTCAAGGGTTTTTCACAAAAAGCGGAGATTTTTTCAAAAAAGATCCTCCGCAGCCGCCCTGAAAAGGAGTTTGTAGCCGTAATAGAGGCTTTGTTCTCTGATATATTCGCGGTCACCCTCAAAATGGAGACGTTCCACGACAACGCCGTTTGGCCCGCCCGCGCCGATAAAGACGGTGCCTACCGGTTTTTCGGGGGTTCCGCCGCCGGGCCCCGCGATGCCGCTGACGGCTACGGCGTAGTCGGCTTTGGTGATCTCTATGGCGCCTTTTACCATCTGCTCCACACAGGGTTCACTGACGGCGCCAAAGGTTGTCAGTACCTCTTTCTCCACGCCCAGCCAACCCGCCTTCAGGCCGTTGGCATAAGTAACCAGTGATCCCCTGAAGATATTGGAGGCGCCGGGTTCTGAAGTCAGCTTGGCGGCCAGGAGCCCGCCGGTGCAGCTCTCGGCGAAGGTGACGCTTTTGCCCGCCTGGGAGAGGCGGTGGATGAGATAGGCGAAAATATTGGTGGACTCGATGACTTTACCCGCAAAAAGCTGGCGCACGCTTTTAAGAAAATTTCCCAGATGGCCGTATTTTTTGACGGTGCAGTCAACACGTATCCAGCCGGGGACAATCTGGATCATATCGGTTTCGATATCGTGGCTGTTGGCCAAAGGAGCCAGAAGCACTTCCGCGCTTTGGGGGTCCATGTCAAAAAGATGCAGGGTGCCTTCCCGTTCCTTGTAATCCAGCAAAAACATGGGCAGGGTTTTGCCGATTTGAGCCTGTACCACGTTAATGGCGCATGCTTGATGGTGAACCAGAAAACTGTGATCGTCGTAGATGTCACTTTTGGAAGGAATGAGAATATTCTCTTTCAGAACCAGCGCGTCGCCCGTGATGGTGGCGATAAGCTTGCTGACCGGCGCAAACGCCTGTTTGGTGGTGACAATGACAAGATTGCCGCCCAGCTCAATCTGCTGTTGAAGCAGGGTGGGCGTATCGCTGCCGGTTTCGGGAATTTTGACAATCTGTTCCAAAAAACCCAGATGTCGGATTTCCCGTTCGAGGTAGTGAAAAAATGCGGGATGGGAATAGAGGCTTTTGCCGATAATAAGCAGTCGGTTTGCCATGCTCTTTCCTTGCGTAAATTCTTGGCCCATTATAGCGCAATCAGCCCATTTTAAACGCCCATAGACTATAATCTCCCAATTTTAAGCCGGAGTGAAAACCCGATGGATTACAAATCGACGCTGAATCTTCCCAAAACCTCTTTCCCCATGCGGGGGAACCTTCCCCAAAACGAACCCAAACGCTACGCCAAGTGGTTTGAGAGCGGTGTGTATGAGCGGATGAAGAAAAACCGCGAGGGTGCCGAGCTCTTTACCCTGCACGACGGCCCGCCGTACGCCAACGGCAAGATCCACATCGGTCACGCGCTGAACAAGATTTTGAAAGACATCATCGTCAAAGACAACTACTTCCAGGGCAAAGCGGTGCGCTTTACCCCCGGCTGGGACTGCCACGGCCTGCCCATCGAACAGCAGGTGGAGAAGAAGCTGGGCAAGACCAAAAAGGAGCAGTTGCCCAAAACCAAAATCCGCCAGCTCTGCCGTGAGCACGCCGCCAAGTTTATCGAGATTCAAAAAGAGGGTTTCAAAGCCCTGGGTGTGATTGCCGACTGGGACAAACCCTACGTCACGATGGATTTTCGTTTCGAGGCCAATATCTACCGCACCCTGTGTGACGTAGCCCAAAAGGGACTGCTGGTTGAGCGAAGCAAACCGGTCTACTGGAGCTGGGCCGAGCGTACCGCGTTGGCCGAGGCGGAGGTGGAGTACGAGGATAAGGAGGACTACTCCATTTACGTCGCCTTCGAGCTGGGGGATGCGGCGAAGCAGAAGCTGGGACACCCGGAAGCGGCGGCTTTTGTCATCTGGACCACCACCCCCTGGACCCTGCCGGCCAATGTGGGCATCAGCCTCAACCCGCACGAGATGTACGTACTCACCCGCGACGGCTACATTGTGGCCGAAAAACTCTTTGAGACGTTGGTAGAAAACGGCGTGGTCGAAGGCCCCGTGGAGATGCGCATTCCGGCCAGGGATTTGGAGGGGATGGTGGCCATCAACCCCCTCAACGGCCGCCCGTCACGCATTGTATTGGGCGAGCACGTCGTGATGGAGAACGGTACCGGGTGCGTGCATACCGCGCCGGGACACGGTGAGGATGACTACCGGGTGGGATTGGTGAACAACCTGGAGGTTGTCATGCCCGTGGATGAAGAGGGGCGGTATGATGAGACGGTGGTGCGCCTGCAACTTCTGCCCGAACCCGAAAAGTTTGTGGGGATGCACATTTTCGAGGCCAACGAAGAGATTGTCAAACTGCTGGGCAGGGCGCTGCTTAAAGCCGAGCGTTTCACCCACAGCTATCCCCACTGCTGGCGGAGCCACACGCCGCTCATTTTCCGGGCCACGAAGCAGTGGTTTATCAGCGTGGACGGCACGCCCGAAGGCGAAAAGAGAAGCCTGCGTACCATCGCCCTGGATGAGATCGAAAAGACCGCGTTTTACCCCGAGTGGGGACGCAACCGGCTGGTTTCGATGGTAGAGGGACGCCCCGATTGGTGTATCAGCCGCCAGCGTGACTGGGGCGTGCCCATCGCCTTTTTCCGCCACAAAAAGACGGGCGAGGTGATTTTGGATGAGAAGGTGCTCAACTTCATCGCCATGATCTTTGAGATGAAGGGGTGCGACGCCTGGTACGAGATGGAGATTAAGGATCTTTTGTATCCCGGTAGCGGGTATGACCCCGATGAGCTTGAGAAGGTGATGGACATTCTGGATGTCTGGTTTGACAGCGGCTCCACCTGGAACGCGGTGCTTAAATCGCGCAACTACGACGCGGGCGCCTACCCGGCCGATCTGTACCTGGAGGGTAGCGACCAGCACCGGGGGTGGTTTCAAAGCTCTTTGCTCCTAAGCTCTGCCGTTGAGCACAAGGCACCCTATAAAGCCATTCTTACCCACGGTTTCACGGTGGATGAGAAGGGTGAGAAGATGAGCAAATCCAAGGGCAACGTGGTCGCGCCCGACGAGGTGGCCAAGAAGTACGGCAGTGAGATTTTGCGGCTGTGGGTGGCCATGAGTGAATATAAGAGCGATCTGAAAATCAGCGACCAGATCCTTAAACAGGTGGCCGAAAACTACCGCAAAATCCGCAACACCTTCCGCTTCTTGCTGGCCAACGCCGATGACCTGCAAAGGCCCGTGCCGGTTGAGGAGCTGGGTGAGTTGGATCGGTGGATTGTCAAAAAAGCGGCCGGGGTCTTTGCCCAGATGCGCAACAGTTTTGACGGGTATGACTACGCCAAAGGGTTCCATCAACTGAACAACTTCCTGACCAATGAACTTAGCGGCGTCTACCTGGATATTACCAAAGACCGTCTCTACTGCGACGACAAAGAGTCGCCCGCCCGCCGCAGTGCCCAGACGGCCATGGCGATGATCGCCCGCGCGCTTTTGCCGCTGGTGGCCCCGGTGCTTACCCACACCTGCGACGAGATTTTGGAGTACGCCCCCCCGGCTATCAAGAAAGAGGCGAAGGATCTGTTTGATTTGTGCTATGAACCCCTGCCCGAGGTGGAGGTGCGCATGGATGAGGCTTTCTTACTCTTAGCCAGGGAGGCCTTTTTTGAGATTGTCGACCGGCTTAAAAAAGAGGGGGTTATCAAGCAGACCCTGGAGCTTGGGCTGGTAACACAAAGCGAGAGCTTAAAGAGTCTCAACCCCAAAGATGCCGAAGATTGGTTTGTCGTCAGCGAAATCACCGAAGCAAGCGATGCCGAGGTATTGGGCGAGTTTGAGGTGGAGGGTGAGCGGTTTGCCATTGTCCGCGCCTCAGGCCATAAGTGCCCCCGTTGCTGGCGCTTCGCCGCGCCTGAGGAAGAGGCGCTTTGCGAGCGGTGCGCGAAGGTGCTCAATGTTTGATTTGTCCCAGCCCGTGACCTGGCCGGTGATCGTGGGGACGATTCTCGCGATCTTTGCTGTGACCGGGGTGGGAATCGTGTTTGTGAAGCGATGCGTCAAAGAGAAGGAGATGAACCGATGACACTGAAAGAGGCCCTGGCCCTGCCCAAAGAGGAGGTCGCCGCCCTTCGGGAGGATCTGAAACGAAAGATTGAGGCCAAAAAAGAGCTTAACGCCTACATCGCCGTGGATGAGGCGGGTGAGGGGGTGCCCCTGCTCATTAAAGACAACATTCAGGTCAAAGGGTGGAACGTCACGGCAGCCAGCAAAATTTTGCAAGGGTACGTAGCCCCGTATGACGCCACTGTCATAGAGAAGATCAAAACAGCGGGGCTGGCCCCTTTTGGCCGGGCCAACATGGATGAGTTTGCCATGGGAAGCTCCACGGAGACAAGCTTTTACGGCAAGACCCTCAACCCCCACGATCCCGAGCGGGTTCCCGGCGGCAGTTCCGGCGGATCGGCTGCGGCGGTGGCGGCGGGTGTGGCGATCGCCGCGCTGGGAAGCGACACGGGCGGTTCCATTCGCCAGCCGGCCGCTTTTTGCGGGATTGTGGGCATGAAGCCCACCTACGGACGTGTCAGCCGATGGGGGCTTGGGGCTTATAGCTCCAGCCTGGATCAGATCGGGCCCATGACCCAAAATGTCGAGGACGCGGCGATCTTGTATGACATCATCAGCGGGCATGACCGGCGCGACAGCACGAGTGCCGATATGGAGTATACCCCCGTCGCGCCGAACCTGAACCCGGACAGAAAACTCACCGTCGCCGTGGTGGACAATTACATCAAAGAGGCTGACGCTGACGTGCAGAGCGCTTATGAGACGGCGATCAGGGCGCTGGAGGCCGAGGGGCACACCATTGTTCACAAAGAGATGATGGGGGCCAAATATGACATCGCCGCCTACTACATTGTCGCCACCGCCGAGGCGAGCGCGAACCTGAGCCGTTACGACGGCGTGCGCTACGGACGCCGGGCCGAAGGGGCGAAAGATCTGAAAGAGATGTACCTTAAAACCCGTAGCGAAGGGTTTGGCGAAGAGGTCAAACGCCGCATTCTGCTGGGCAGTTTCGTGCTCTCAAGCGGCTATTACGACGCCTATTATCTTAAAGCGCAGAAGGTGCGGCACCTCATTAAGGATGAGTTTGAGAAGGTGTTTGAGGAGGCCGATCTCATTTTAAGTCCCGTCGCGCCCACGCCCGCTTTTAAGTTTGGGGAGATGGCCGATCCTTTGCAGATGTACCTGAGTGATGCCTATACCGTCGGCGTCAACCTGGCGGGCCTGCCCGCCATCAGCCTGCCTATTAAAAAGACGGCGGCTGGTCTGCCGGTAGGGTTACAGTTGATCGGCCGCCACTTTGACGAACAGACGCTCTTTGACGGCGCGTTGAGCCTGGAGCGTGCCGTCGCCTATGAACATTAATATATTTGAAGGAGTTGCCCATGAAAATCCGTAAACGCGCCCTGACATTTGAAGATGTCCTGTTGGTTCCCCAGCACTCTACCGTCCTACCCAAAGAGGTGGATATCTCTACCCAACTGACCAAAAATATCCGTCTTAATATCCCCATTGTCTCGGCGGCGATGGATACGGTGACCGAGTATCGCGCGGCGATTGCCATGGCGCGTCTTGGGGGAATCGGCATCATCCACAAAAATATGGATACCGAAACCCAGGTTCGTCAGGTCAAGAAAGTGAAAAAGAGCGAGTCGGGCATTATTATCGACCCCGTTTTCATTCATCCCGGTCAGAAATTGGCGGAAGCCGAGATGATCATGCGCGAATATAAGATTTCCGGGGTTCCGGTGGTGGATAGGGATATGACACTGCTGGGGATTCTCACCAACCGGGATATGCGTTTCGAGACGGACATGGGCAAGAACGTCGAAGAGGTGATGACCAAGATGCCGCTTATTACCGCGACCAAGGGCATCAGTCTGGATGAGGCGGCCGACATTATGCACAAAAACAAAATCGAGAAACTCCCGCTGATTGACGAGGCGGGCAAGTTGACGGGGCTGGTGACCATCAAGGATATCAAGAAGCGCAAAGAGTACCCCAACGCCTGCAAAGATGAGCTGGGGCGTCTGCGCGTGGGCGCGGCGATCGGCGTGGGGCAGATCGATCGGGCACGGGCACTGGCGGAAGCGGGCGCGGACGTGTTGGTGCTTGACTCGGCCCACGGCCACAGCCAGGGCATTTTGGATACGCTCAAGGCGATCAAGTCGGAGCTGGATGTGGATGTGATTGCCGGTAACATCGCCACCGCCGAAGCGGCGGAAGATCTTATCGCCGCAGGCGCTGACGCGGTGAAGGTGGGGATCGGGCCCGGCTCTATTTGCACCACCCGGATTGTGGCCGGCGTGGGCGTGCCCCAGATGAGCGCCATTGACGAGTGTGCCCAGGTGGGGCACAAACACGGCGTGCCTGTCATTGCCGACGGGGGTGTCAAATACTCCGGCGACCTGGCCAAGGCGTTGGCGGCGGGGGCCAGCTGTATTATGGCCGGCTCCATTTTGGCCGGTACCGAAGAGAGCCCGGGCGAGACCATCATGTACCAGGGACGCCAGTACAAGAGCTACCGGGGCATGGGGAGTATCGGCGCCATGACCAAGGGCAGTACCGACCGCTACTTCCAGGAAGGCACCGCCGCGGACAAACTGGTGCCCGAAGGCATTGAGGGGCGCGTCCCCTACCGCGGACGCATCGCCGACGTGATTCACCAGCTCACCGGCGGTCTGCGCTCTTCCATGGGGTATTGCGGCAGTAAAGATATTCCCACGTTCTGGGAGAAAGCGGAGTTTGTGGAGATCACCAGCGCGGGACTCAAAGAGAGCCATGTGCATGATGTGATGATCACCAAAGAGGCGCCCAACTATCACATTTGAGCCGACGGCTCAAATGTGGTCAGTGAAAAGTGAATAGTTTAGGATGGTCGCTTCGCTCCTTACCATTTAAAATAATGGAAGCGTGCGTAGCACGCATCCGTAACTTTTCGTTTTTCACTAAAAAATCCGAAGGATTTAACATGAACCAACAGACCCTCGCCCTGCATGCCGGATACGAAAAGGACAGTCAGGGGACGATGGTGGTGCCCATTTACCAGACGACGGCCTATGAGTTTGAAAATACCGGGCACGCGGCCGATCTTTTTGCCCTCAAAGAGACGGGTAATATCTACACCCGTCTGAACAACCCCACCACCGACGTATTCGAGAAGCGTTTCACAGCCATGGAGGGGGGAACAGCGGCGCTGGCTACCGCCAGCGGCATGGCGGCCATTTTTTACGCCTTCGCCAATGCCGCCGAAGCGGGGGACAACGTGGTGTGCGCCGGTCAGCTTTACGGCGGAACGCTCACCCAGACCGCCCATACGCTCAAGCGCTTTGGGATTGAGGCGCGCTTTTTTGACGTGCACAAACCCGAAGAGATCGAGAGCCTGGTAGACGATAACACCAAGGTGATCTTTTTTGAAACCCTCACCAATCCCAGCATCGACGTGGCCGATATTGAAGCCATCACGGCCATAGCGAATCGCCACGGCATTGTGACGGTTGTGGACAACACTGTCGCCACGCCGGTTATTTGTCAGCCTTTTCGCCATGGCGTGGATGTGGTGGTGCACAGTGCCAGCAAATATACCACCGGTCAGGGGCTGGCCATCGGCGGGATCATGGTGGAGCGGGAAGGGTTGGTCGAGAAGCTGAAAGACAACCCCCGTTATCGGCAGTTTAACGAGCCGGACGAGAGTTACCACGGGTTGGTTTATGTGCAAATGCCGCAAGCGCCCTATACGCTCAGGGCCCGGCTGGCGTTACTGCGCGATCTTGGCGCGGTGGTGTCGCCTTTTAACAGTTGGCTCTTTATCCAGGGTCTTGAGACCCTGCCCATTCGTATGCCGGTGCACTCCCAAAACGCTCAGAAGATCGCGGAGTTTCTGGCAGGTCATCCCAGGGTTTGCAAGGTCAATTACCCCGGTCTGCCCGACAACCCCAACCACGCCATGGCGATGAAATATTTTAAAGAGGGGATGTGTAGCGGGCTTTTGAGCTTTGAGCTGGAAGATTTTGAGACGGCCAAGCGGGTGGTGGACAGGGTGAAACTCTTTTCGCTGGTGGTCAATATTGGTGACAGCAAAAGCATCATTACCCACCCGGCCAGCACCACCCATCAGCAGTTAAACGAGGCCGAGATGAGAGCGTGCGGGGTGCATCCGGGGCTCATTCGCCTGAGCATCGGGCTGGAGAGCGCCGAAGATCTGATTGCCGATTTACAACAGGCACTGGAAGGATAACGGCCCTTTGAAGATCGTAACGAAAAAAGAGACCTTTACCAATCCGCTTTACCTTGAGAGCGGCCGGATTCTGGAGCCCTATGAGCTGGTGTATGAGACCTACGGGGAGCTCAACGATGAGCGCTCCAACGCCGTGCTTATTACCCATGCCCTTAGCGGCAGTCACCACGCCGCCGGAAGGTATGAGGGAGAGAGAAAGCCGGGCTGGTGGGACGGGCTGATCGGCGACGGCAAGGCGGTGGATACGAAGAAGTTTTTTGTGATCTGCGTCAATGTGATCGGCAGTTGCTACGGCTCCACCGGCCCCATGTCGCCCATGTATCCCAGTCTGGAGCCCTACCGGTTCCGGTTCCCGGTGGTGACGGTCAAAGATATGGTCAAAGCCCAACGCATTTTGCTCGATCGCCTGGGTATCGACCGTCTGCACGCGATTATCGGCGGTTCCATGGGTGGGATGCAGGCGTTGCGTTTTGCCGTGGAGTATCCCAGTTTCGCGCGCCATACTATCGCCATGGCGGCCACCTATGCCACACGCCCCTGGGTGATCGCCTTTAACAAGGTGGTGCAGGAGGCCATTGTCAAAGACCCGCGCTTTCAAAACGGCAATTATGATCCCAAAGATTTTGCCGAAGAGGGGTTTACCGGCCTGGCCGTCGGGCGGATGGCGGGGCATATCAGTTATCTCTCGCCCGAGTCGATGGATCGAAAATTCGGCCGTGCTTACGTGGAGACCGACGGGCTTTTTGAGCTTTTCGGCAAGTTTCAGGTGGAGCGCTATTTGGAGTACAACGGCTATGGTTTTAGCAAATGGTTCGATCCGCTCAGTTATCTCTATATTACCAAGGCGATCAATATTTTCGATCTCTCCCGCGGCCACGACAGCCTGGAAGAGGCGCTTAAACGTATCCGTACCGATCTGCACCTTATCGGCTTTCAAAGAGATCTGCTCTTTATGCCCGAAGAGATGCGCCATATTGCCGATGTGATGGGCGCGCAGGGGCAGGGTGAGCTGGTGCGCTACTATGAGGTAGAGAGCGACTACGGGCATGACGCCTTTTTGGTGGAGCTTGAGAAGTTTTCCGATTACATCGCGGATGTAATCGGGAAGTGAATAGTGAATAGTGAAAAGTTTAGGATGGTCGCTTTGCTCCTTTCTATTTGGTAAAAAAAATGGAAGCGTGCGTAGCACGCATCTGCAACTTT
>JAADEJ010000029.1 GCA_013153475.1 Campylobacterota bacterium | reverse complement strand
ATATGGTCACAGGCGGCTTTGACCTTGGCTTTGCTGGGGCCGCTCACTTTCACCTGCCCCTCTTTTTTATCCAGATCGATGCTCACCTCAAAGCTCTCGATGATCTCTTTGATGGTCTTGCCCGCCTGGCCGATGATATCGACAATACGGGAGGGGTCGACATGAAAGACTTCACTGCTGGGCAGAACCGATTCGTTGATCTCGATCTCTTTGGCCGCCTCTTCCATCTTGCCCAAAATATGAAGCCTCGCCTCTTTGGCCTGCTCCAGCGCCTCTTTAAGCAGATCCAAAGAGATGCCGCCGAGTTTAATATCCATCTGTAACGCCGTAATGCCCTCTTTGGTACCGGCCACTTTAAAGTCCATGTCACCGTCGTGATCTTCCAGGCCCATGATGTCGGTCAAAATAGCGTAGCGCTCTCCCTCGCTCACCAGCCCCATGGCCACCCCGGCCACCAGCTCAAGCACCGGCACGTCGGCGGCTTTCAGCGCCAATGAGCCGCCGCACACCGTCGCCATGGAAGAGGAGCCGTTGGACTCCAGAATCTCCGAGACCAGCCGCACAATGGCATCCAGTCGCGTCTTGTCCAACGTGGGCTCCAGCGCCCGCTTGGCCAGGTTGCCGTGGCCCAGCTCCCGACGACCCGGAGGGCCCACGCGGCTCGCTTCGCCCACGCTAAAACCGGGAAAGTTGTAGTGCACCATGAACTCTTCGTAGCTGGCGCTCTTGCCCGTGATGCGCTCAAACATCTGGGCATCCTGCCGATTACCCAGCGTGCAGGTGACCAGCGCCTGGGTCTCGCCGCGGGTAAAGAGACAGGAGCCGTGCACGCTTGGCAGCAGGTTGGTCTCAATGGATATGGGTCGCACCTCTTTAAGCCCCCGGCCGTCGGCCCGGCGGCCCTCTTCCAAGATCATCCGGCGCACCATATCGCGTTTTAGCGTCTCAACCGCCGTTTTGACCTCCTCTTCGCGCCAACCCTCTTTCTGGGCGGTCTCATCGGCCAAAACGGAGGCGACAATATTTTTAAGCGCCCCGCCCCGCTCGCTTTTGGCCATGCCGTTTAGAGCCGACGCGATCTCCTCACGGTAAAACTCCTCGACATACGCAAGCACCCCTTCCGAAACCTTTTGCGTAAAAAGGGGCACCTCCCGTTTCGGTTTGGCCGCTTCCATCAAATAGCGCTCATAGGCTTTCGCCGCCTCCTGAATGCCCCGCTGGGCCAGCTCAATCGCCTCCAACAGCTCCGATTCGCTAAGCGCGTTGGTTTTGGGAATCTGCTCTACCCCCTCCATCAGCGCCGGATCCATCAGCGGATCAATGCTGACAGTCGGCTCCAGCATCACCTCAACCCCGCCGATACTGCGCATCTCGATCATCAACAACTCATCGGCCGTTCCCGAGACAAACAGATCCAGCGTACCGCTCTCCAGCTCCTCCAGCGTAGGGTTAAGCACCCACGCACCCTCCCGGCGCCCTATCCGCACGCCCGCCGGGCATTTGGTGACGGGAATATCGGAGACAAAAAGCGCTGACGCCGCCGCGTCCAACGCCAGCGATTGCAGATCGGCCTCCTCATCGACGCTTAGCAACATCACGGTAATCTGCACCGGGTTTAAAAAGCCGTCGGGAAAGAGCGGGCGAAGGGTTCTGTCAATCAGCCGGGATGTCAATGTCTCAAAATCCCCCGGTTTCATCTCCCGTTTCACAAAGCCGCCGGGAATCTTGCCCGCCGCGTAACTCTTTTCAATGTACTGCACTGTCAGGGGCAAGAAGGGCTCGTCAATCGGCTTCTCATCCATCACCGCCGTCGCCAGCAAAACGGTTTTGCCGCACCGCAAAACCACCGACCCGTTGGCCTGTCTGGCCATTTTACCCGTCTCAATAACCACCGTTCTGTTGTTTACCTCAAACTCAAATCGACATCCCATTCTCTATCCTTATGTTTTAAAACCGAAACTGTTTCACATGCCCCTCTTTGGGAAACTGCTTGTCAATCTCCTCTTCGCTGAAGCTGAAGCGGTAATTTTCGGCATAAGCTTTCAGCAGGGCGTAGGCTTCGTTGATTTTGGCCATCTCCTCGGCGTCACCGCCTCTGTCGGGATGGTATTTAACCGCCAGTGTACGGTAGCGCTCGGTAATCTCTTTGAGCGTCACGAGCGGCGGCAGTCCCAATATCTCCAACGCCGCGTGGATCTTCCGGTAAGCCTTCGACTGACTCATTTCAGCGAGCCGGCCGCGCCGGCTCCCGCACCCAGAAGATACTTCATGCGCTCATCCTCAAAGCGGATCCCCAGCCCGAAAAAGAGATTGTCCGCCGCGGAGTTGAGGAAGTTGTCGTATCCCACGTAGGCGTTGAGATACTTATAGAACCGATAACGCAGGGTGGCTCTCAGGTGGGCGTTGGTGCCCCGAAGGTCATTGACGGCGTTAAAGTCAAAGGCGTCCAAAGAGAGTTTCCACTTGTCATGGTTCCAGTAGTAGTCAAATCCGCCGCCCGCGGTATTTTCGATCAGACCGCCCCGGATCATGAAATCGCGATACCGTTTACCCACCTGGGCCGAGACATACCAGTCATTCTCCTCATGATCCAACTCTCCCAGGTAGGTGCCGTCATCCAACTGTTCGCCGTAATTGGGTGTCGAGACGATATCGAGCATATAGTGGCGCGTATAATAGGGCATATAATCCACATGGAGCGTACCACGGTAATCGTCGTCGTTCACCATATAAAAAGCGTCCATGCCCAATTCCAGTCTCGACTGGGTCACGGCGTCAAGATAGCGGTTGATCTTGTACATCGTCTTCTCACCGCTGGTAAAGAAGTTGTTGACCGACACCAAAGCCTGATTCAACGGTTTGCGATTCTCCCTGACTACCAGGTCAAGGTCGTCCTCCAGCGATTCGAATTTGTCCGCCAATGTCGGCAGACGTCTGTCTAAAGTTTTTCCCGCTCCCTTGTAGGCGTCAATGGTCTCTTCCAGCTTGGCCATCAGCCCCGGCAAATCGGCGTTGATGGTATCGGCGCTCTTGGCGAATTTTTCCGACATATTGCCAAACTTCACCGCCGCGCCGTTGATATTCTCTACCATATGCGTCAGATTTTCGCGATTTCTGGCCACCACCTCTTTGAGGTCTTTGGTCAGTTGTTCCAGGTTGGCGAAAGTGTGACGCAACTGTTCCCTGCTCTGGTCGTTAAGGGTCTGGCGCAACTCATGAATGAACTGTTTCAGTTCCGCCGCCGCCGCGGCCACTTCCGATCCCATCTCTTCGAGCGAAGCGGTATGAACCTGCCGGTTCAACGCTTCCCCGGCACGCAACGGCGTTTGGGAAGCGCCCGGAACGATGCTGACATATTTTCCTCCCAGCATGGAAGCCTGCTCCAGCTTGACGGAAGAGTCGGACGGAATACGCACACCCTGATCGATAAAAAGTTTCAAACGGACGCTTCCTTCCGCCAATCCCATACTCTCCACGTAACCGATCTCCACCCCGCGCATCTTCACCTTGGCGTGGTTCTCCAACCCGCTGGCATCCTGCACAAACGCATCTACACGATACCCTTTGCGCCCCACCCCCTGAAAATTGTTCACCTGGGTTGTCAGCAAAAAGGCCAACAATAATCCAAGGGCGACGAACAATCCCACTTTGGCTTCGGTTTTCATAGGCGTGATCCATCCTGTCCCGCGGCTTGCAATGCGTAGCTGAACGATCCGAAAGGTACAATATTGATCGTAAAGTAGACCATCACGTTGTGAATATTGTCGGCATCTCCCGAACTGTTCAGGATCGGCTGAATCTGATCCCTTACCCCGATATCCAGATCCCAGCATCGGCGATAGAAATGGGTGCCGATTCCCCATCGGCTCACTTCGTCATTGAGCTCGTCATACGAGATCGATCCGTAAAGGGTGTGACCCTCCTCAAACCGGTAGGTGGCGTTCGCCGAAAAGAAGTTGGAGGTGGTCGTCATGGTCTCATCTTCCTCCATCTGCTGTTTGTAGAGATGGTTGAGCGAAAACGAAACTTTGGGATATTTCAACTTTACATACGAAGAAGCGCTGCTCAAATCCGAAGCGTCATAGTTGTAAAAGAGATTGGTATAGAGTTCGATATGGCGGGTCAGATCAAACCGTATCTCCTGTTCCAGGTCACCCCAATCGGTGTCGTTGGAACCGTCGACACCTTCCAGAAAAATCGGCTGGGCGATGCGATAATAGAGCATATTGTCACCCTTGCCGTTATAGAGGTAGTTGATCATGTTCAGTGAAAGATTTTCCCGCGGCGTCGACAACACCTGTACATTCTCCACCGCTTCCCCGCTCTCGTTGCTGAAACCGGGATGGGTATAGGTGGCCCGCAGCTGCATGGTGTGAAAATGTTCCCCGTAGGGTTTGGCCAGGTCGGTATAGAGGCTGAGTGTCTGATAGTCCCTCAACGTACTGTAGTGGTCGTCATAGATCTCCTGCTCTGCCAGGCTCTCTTCCATATTGGAGTAGGCCGAATAGGAATAATAGAGATTTTCCGCTGCGGCGACCTTGATGAAGTCATTCAGGAAACTGCCGTAAACCGAAAGCGGCAGAGTGGCTTCCTGAAAGTGAATATGTTTGCCCGATTCGGTAAAGTAGTGGTTGTAGCGGTAATCAAAGGCGTATTGGGCAAATCCCAGACCGAGCAGCGTAGACTGATAATGGTGCAATTGCACCATCGGAGCGCTTTGATAGATATTCTTCTGACCGTCTCTGTCATACCGGGTGTCAATGTAATAACGCCCGTAGACACCTGCATAATTCTCCTCACTGTTGACAAAATAGTTCACCCGTGACATCACCTGGGAACTGTGATAGTAGGAAGAGGAGAGTATCGATTGCAGATTCAGGTAGTCGGGATCGTTCAGGTAGGTCACATCGGCGTAGAAACCGTCGTCATACTTGTCGCTGTGGCCGAAAAAGGGCGCCTTGTTCTCATAATGCAGTTGCAAACCGTACTGGGACTCGTTTTTCAGATCGTACTCATCCACATAGCTCTGTTTGGTTTTGAAGTAACCGCCCCGCACATATCCGTAGGAGTGGTCGGTATCGACAAAACGGAACGTCGCGTACATCCCCGCGCCACGCTTGGCCCGGTACTGAGGCGTAAACTCCAGATCCCATTGCGGATCGACGGCGATATAGAGCGACTGGGCATAGGCGAACCCGTCTTTGCCCGAATAGCCGATACTGGGACGCAGCAATCCGCTTCGTCTTTCATGATTCAACGACGTTCCGATATAGGGAAGATAAAAAATCGGTGTCTTCCCGGCATAGAAGCGGGGGTTCCAGATATCCAGCCATTGGGATGTGGCGTTGTACTCGGCGGAACTGAACTCAATATGCCAATCCGGGCAGGTGACGCTGCAGCTTGAGAGGAACGCTTTTTGCAGTTTCATGATGTTCTTGATCTTTTCGCTGCTGCCGCCCCGCATCCACAGCTCGCTTTGAAGATCGGCCATGAAAAAACGGGTGGCCAGATCCTGCTCTTTCTTCAGATCCAAAAAGACATAGTCGCTGAGCATCACATATTCGAGCCCTTTGAGCATCGTCACATGACCGTAAAGCTTGACGATGGAGCGTTTGGTATCATACGCCGCCCTGTCCGCCTGTAAAATGCGGTCTTTGTAAAAAAAGACCACATCCCCGTCCGCTTTGATCACATCCCCGTCACGCTCCACATGGCTCGCGAGCATCTGCACCTGTGCAACCGGCGCGGTCGCGCCCCAAAGAACGAAAGCCGAGAAAAAAAGTATCACTATTTTACGCATTGATGACAACCGTTGATGAAGTTTTATCGTGCAGGGTCTGCCGTCTTGGATCGAAAAACGCGATCACAAACCCCAGGTACATGACTATTTCACTGATGACGCGAAAAATCGCCCGGTTAAATGCCGTTCCAAAGCCCACCGGACCGTTGTCGGAGGCGCGGACAACTCGCATACCCATCGCTATTTTACCCAAAGATGCCCCATATTGCCATACAAAAAGGGTATGGTAGGCGATTTTGACCATCACCATATAGAGCCAGACGGCGTTGAGCATGGCCGCCACCGCTTCGGGCGAGCCCATCTTTCCCAGCTCTTCCCACAACGCCGCGACAAAGATCAGGGAGATCAGCAGATCGTCCAGCGCATACGCCAACATCCGCCGTCCCAGGGGAGCGTAAGGTATCGACTCGCGGGACTCAGGCAGACGCAAAACTCACCTTTCCTCCCGCAGGGCCTGCCAGGCGATGTCGGTTCGGCACTGCTTGCCGGCAAAGTGTACCTGCCCGCAGAGCATATAGGCGTTGTCCCTGGCCTCTTTGATTGAACCGCCCAGGCCTACGCACACCAACACCCGGCCGCCGGTGGCCATCAGCTTGCCCTCCATCAGGCTCACGCCGGCATAGGCGATATGCGCCTTCTCTTTCAGCTCGGTGTGGACAATCTCGTCCACCACGATCTCGGCCGGTTCACTGCTTTTGTAGGGGTAGTCACGGCTGGCCATCACCACGCCCACGGCGTATTGGTCGCTAAAGCGTACCGCCAGCTCCTCCAACCGACCGGTGGCCGCTTTCATGAAGAGCTCGCTGGCGGGCGTCTCAAGCAGAGGCATCAGCACCTCGCATTCCGGATCGCCGAAACGGACATTAAACTCCAGCGTGTAGGGCTCGCCGTTCACAATCATCAACCCCACAAAAAGCACCCCCTCAAAGGGCATCCCCTCTTCAGCCATCCCCGCCATCGTGGGCTTGACAATCCGCTCCTCGATTTTGTCGTAAAGCGCTTTATCAATCAGCGGAGTGGGTGCGTACGCCCCCATGCCGCCGGTATTGGGGCCTTCGTCGTTATCCAGTAGGCGTTTATGATCCTGCGCCGCGGGCAGAATGACATAATCTTTCCCGTCACAGACGGCAAACACCGAAAGCTCATAGCCGTCCAGGTACTCCTCTACCACGATCTTCGTGCCCGCCTCGCCGAAAGCCTTGCCGCTGAGCATCTCGCCGGCGGCCTTTTTGGCCTCCTCACGGGTTTTGGCGATGATAACCCCTTTGCCCGCGCAAAGCCCGTCGGCTTTCACCACCACCGGCTCGGGCAGGGTGTCAATAAATTTATACGCCTCATCAAGGCTGTCGGTCTCGATGTAGCGGGCCGTGGGAATTTGGTGGCGGGCCAGAAAGTTTTTCATGAAAATCTTGCTCCCCTCCAACTGCGCCGCTTTGGCGGAGGGGCCGAAAATGGTTAGTCCGCGGGCTTTGAAAATATCGACAATCCCCGCCACCAGCGGCGCTTCGGGACCCACCACGGTCAGGTCGATCCCCTCTTTTTGCACAAAATCGGCCAGCGCCTCGAAGTCGGAAATCTCCACGTTTTCACCCAACTGCGGCGTGGCGCCGTTACCGGGCGCGAAATAGAGCTTCTCAACCGCCGGATCCTTATGCAGAGCCAAACCGATGGCATACTCCCGTCCCCCGCTTCCGACAACCATCACTTTCATCGTCACATACCTTTACTTGAAAATTTTCTGATAGATATTATAAGGCGTTGTAGCTTATAAGCGGTTTGGAAGAGACCGGGCGGGCGTTCACGCGTGAGTGCGGTCCATACTAGACCACGGTGCAGGAGGGAGGCACGCTTTAGGCGGCGGCTTCTCGCCCAAACGGGCTCAAACGAAGTCACCGACACACCGCGTGCCTACACAGTCCCGCAATATCAGAGTGTTGGACCCCCATGTTGCGGGTAGCGCACCGCCCAGCCGTTACGGTTATTATACCCCCGGTTTGCTTAATCGCAGGGCAAGGAAGCGGCATATCGGACCGCCTCGGCGATGGACGTATCGGGAGAGAGCAGAGGCGTCACCTCTTTGGGAAAGGCCGATGCCGTTTTGGTCCCGATGGCCACGGCCCGCCAACTTGCGTCCCAGGTAAAGTTTTCAAAAAAACAGCGCACGATCGAAGGGGCGCTGAAAACCAGTTTCGCCCCCGGTGCGGGCTTTTGCGACGCATCGTAACGCACACAGGTCGTCTCGTAGATGACGGCCTCTTTGACGCTGATGCCGGCTTGGCGCAGGTGGGCCGCGATTTTGGAGACCACTACCCTGGGGCGGGCGTAGAGCCAGCGCATCTTCCCAAACCGCTCCGCCAGCTCCTTGGCCAATACGTCACCGTAGGCTTTGGAAGCGGTGTAGATTACCCTGCCGCCCCGCGCCTCGATCTCGGCGGCGGTCTGGGCGCCGATGGCGGCGGCCGGCAGGTCTCTCCACGCCCCGCCGCTTACCTCATCCAGGGCGATCACCCCCTGCTTGGAGGTTAGAATCACCCCGTCCACATCGGAAAAGTCGATCGCCTGGGGAATCAGCGTAAACTGAATCATCGGCAGATGCTTCGCGCCGGGATGTGATGTGGGAGAGAGAAGGTAGACGGCTCCGTCATGCTCCATGCTCGATTCTCCGTTCGCACGCAAGGCGCGCGTCACTCCCACTCGATCGTGGCGGGCGGCTTGGAGCTGATGTCGTAGACGACCCGGTTGATGCCGTCCACTTCGTTGATGATACGACGGCTGATGCGCTCCAGCAGATCGTGGGGCAGATGGGCAAAGGTGGCGGTCATGCCGTCTACTGCTTCGACAACCCGTACGCAAACGGTATTGTCGTAGGTGCGGTTGTCTCCCATGACCCCTACGCTCCGCACGTTCAAAAGCACGGCAAAAGCCTGCCACGTTTTGTTATAATACCCGCTGGCTTTGAGCTCTTCAAGCAATATGGCGTCGGCTTCTCGCAACAGATCCAGATCGTAGATATTCACGTCCCCCATCACCCGAATCGCCAGGCCGGGGCCGGGGAAGGGATGGCGGTAGACCAGCGATTCGGGCAGGCCCAGCTCCAGCCCCAGTTTGCGCACCTCATCTTTAAAGAGCTCCCGCAAAGGCTCGATCAGCTCAAAATCCATCCAGTCGGGCAGTCCGCCCACGTTGTGGTGGGATTTGATGGTCTCGCTGGGCCCCTTGACTGAAACCGACTCGATCACATCCGGATAGAGCGTGCCCTGGGCCAAAAACTTGATGCCGTCGTGCTTTTTGGCCTCCTCTTCAAAGACTTCGATAAAGGTATGGCCGATGATCTTGCGCTTTCGCTCCGGATCGGTCACGCCAGCCAGGCGAACCAGAAACTTCTCGCTGGCGTCCACGGTAATGAGCGGCACCTTCAGATGCACTTTGAAGACCTGCTCCACCTGCTCCCTTTCGCCTTTGCGCAGCAGTCCGTTGTCCACAAAAACCGGAATGAGCTGATCGCCGATCGCCTCATACAACAAAGCGGCCACCACGGAGCTGTCCACCCCGCCGCTAAGGGCGCAAAGCACCTTGCCCTCACCCACCTGCTGGCGGATTTTGGCGATCTGCTCTTTGAGAAAGTGGCCCATATCCCACTTCTCTTCCACGCCGCAGATGTTGCGGGCGAAGTTTCGAAGCATCTTATGCCCCTCTTCGGAGTGGTGCACCTCCGGGTGAAACTGCATGGCGTAGATGTTGCGCGTCTCGTCGGCGATGGCGGCGTAGGGAGAGTTGTCGCTGTAGGCGATGGGGTGGAACCCCTCCGGCAGTCGCTCAACCCTGTCCGAATGGCTCATCCACACCACCGTGCCGTCATGACACCCCTCAAACAGGGGCGACGTGTGGCCGTGCTCTTCGTGAAAGTGCAGTTCCGCTTTGCCGTATTCGTGATGATCGGAGCGAACCACCGAACCGCCGAAATCAACGGCGATTCTTTGCATACCGTAGCAGATACCCAAAACCGGCACCCCCAGCTCATAGACCGCCTTGTCTACCGCAAAAGCGTCCTTGTCATAGACCGACGCGGGGCCGCCGCTAAGGATAATGCCCTTGGGATTTTTGGCTTTGATCTCCTCGATCTTCGTAAAATAGGGAACGATCTCGCAGTAAACCTTCTCCTCCCGCAACCGGCGGGCGATCAACTGGGTATATTGAGAGCCAAAATCCAATACAATAATGCTGACGTCTTTCAAATCGGAGTCCTTGGAATAGTTTGCGCTATTTTAACGAAAAGAAGATTAGAGGCGTGTGAGAGGCCGGGG
>JAADEJ010000071.1 GCA_013153475.1 Campylobacterota bacterium | reverse complement strand
ATGCGGGCCGAAAACTTGGCCAACCCCGGAAGTGTCCCGTCGGCCAGCGCCCCGCTGTAGCGAAAGACCACCTGCATCGAAGCGATCGGCAGGTGCCGATCCTGCTCAAAAATCAGCGGCACCGCCACGCCGCCGATCTCTACCTTTTCCAACACCGCGCTCATCAACACTCCTTGCACAAACAACAAAATCAAAAAGAGTCTATTCATATTCAACCTTCCAGCAAAATCCCGTCGCGCCGGGCGATGCGTTCAATGGGATCGTCGGGATCGCGGGCAACGAGAATATCGATCCTCTGCTCCCCCAGGCGCTCCTGCAAACAGATCCAAAAGTCCGATTTTCGCCCGCGCCAATCCTCAGGCAAAGGTGAGCATTCGACAAACAGATCGATATCTCCGCCCCGCTTGCTGTCATCTGTCCGACTGCCGAAAAGATAGACCTTCGCCCCGTGGCCGAAACTCTCTTGCAAACACTCGACAATCGCCGCCACTTCCCACGCTTCGAGTCTCATAAAAGGCCTTTGCGATCGGCAAATGTTTCAACGTTTTCCATCACGGCATCCATAGCGGGCAAAGCGTTTGCGATCTCATCCAGAATCGCCCGGGTCGTTTTGGGATCATCATCGTAATTGTGGGCAATCTCGTTGCAAATATTCCGGACTTTTTGCCACATCTGTAATTCGATCAAGCCCTGTTTATCCAACCAATTGAGAATATCTATCATCGTCGTGGTCGCGCTCCAGTCACCTACCGCATCCATCAGAGCCCGAAAGAGTTTGCGTCCCATCGTATCCTGAAGCTTGGAAAAGCGGTAGATGAGTTGATCGGAGCAGGGAATACTAAGAGGATCCTTCTTTAGACACGCCAACGCGTCGTCGATCCGTTTTCTATGGATCTTCGCCTCCGCCAAGAGTCTGTGAAAAAGCCGGACTTCCTCGCTTCCCACTAAAAGACCTCCAAAATCTCGTAGGCCGTGTTGCGCTTGGCGGGAGTCTCGCCGATGTCGCGGATGAGGCGGATCATCTCTTCCTGATTCATCCGGTTTACCGCCCCCGCGGCGCGCACGACGTTTTCCTCCATCATCGTACTGCCCAGGTCGTTGGCGCCGTAAAGCAGGGCCATCTGGCCGATGTAACTGCCCTGGGTCACCCAGGAGCTTTGGATATTTTTGACATTGTCCAAAAAGAGGCGGCTTACCGCCAAAAGCCTAAGATAGCGGTTGGGGCTGGCTTTGTGCTTGACGATGCCCTCTTTTTGCAAAGCGGTGTTGTAGGGCTGAAAACTCCACATAATGAAAGCCCGAAAGCCCCCGGTCTCATCCTGTAGGTTGCGCACGTGCTCCCAGTGCTCCACGATCTCCTCGTCACTCTCGACGGTGCCAAACATCATCGTCGCGGTCGATTTGATGCCGTTTTGGTGGGCCAAGCGGTGGACATTCAGCCAATCTTTGACGTCGATCTTTTTGGGCGCGATAATATCGCGCACCCGATCGCTTAAAATCTCCGCCCCGGCCCCCGGAATGGAGCTAAGGCCCTTGGCTTTGAGGCGTTTTAAGACCTCTTCGACCGAAATGCGTGAAACTTTGGCGATATAGTCGATCTCCACCGCCGAAAAGCCGTGGATGGTCACCTGGGGGTATTTTTGGTGGATGTGTTCGACCAGATCCTCGTACCACTCGATCTTGAGCTTGGGATGCACGCCCCCTTGAAACAGGATCTGCGTGCCGCCGATTTCCAACAGCTCCTCGATCTTTCGGTCGATCTCCTCGAAGCTGAGCACATAAACATCCTCATCCTCGGCGTGGCGGTAGAAAGCGCAAAACTTGCAATCCACCCAGCAGCGGTTGGTGTAGTTGATGTTGCGATCGACGACAAAGGTGGTGATGCCCTTGGGGTGAAGCGCCCTCTTTTTCTCATAGGCCATACGCCCCAACTCTTTGAGATCGCCGTGGCGAATCAGCTCTACCGCCTCGGCCGCGCTCATGCGGCTCATTGCGCGGCGTCCTTGGCGTCACTGCTCTTTTTCACGGCATCCAGTACCCCGTTGACGAATTTGGGCGACTGGTCGCTGCCCAGCTCCTTGGCCAGCTCCACCGCCTCGTCAATCACGACGGCTCTATCCAGGTCGCTAAAGAGCAGTTCGTAGGTACCCAGCCGTAAAATGGAGCGGTCCACATGGTCAAGCCGCTCGAAATCCCAATCTTTCAGATGCGCCTTGATCTCCTCGTCAATCTGCGCCAGATGCTCCAGCACCCCCTTGTAAAGACCCATGGCAAAGGCCCGCTGGCGGTTGCGGATCTTCTTCTCTTCCAGCATATCCTCGGCAAATTTCTCCACCTCCGGATTGCCGATGTCGTGAGCGTAAAGCAGGCTGATGACGGCCCCGCGGGCCTGGTGACGGGTCGCCATCAGGCCTCCAGGGCGCGGTAAAGGTCGATCATCTCGATCACGCCGGCCATCGCCTCAAAGCCCTTGTTGCCCGCTTTGGAGCCCGCCCGCTCGATCGCCTGCTCGATCGTGTCGGTGGTCAGCACGCCAAAGGCCACCGGCTTGCCGTGTTTGAGCGTGACGTTGGCCACCCCTTTGGTCGCCTCGGCGGCCACGTAGTCAAAATGGGGCGTAGAACCCCGAATAATGGCTCCCACGCAACACACACCGTCATATTTGCCGCTCTCCAGCGCCTTTTGCAAAGCAAACGGGATCTCGAAAGCCCCGGGCACCAGAATCAGGTCCAGGTTCTCCTCTTTGCCGCCGTGGCGCAAAAAGGCGTCTTTGGCCCCCTCCACCAGACGGTCGGTAATAATATGGTTAAAACGGCTGGCGATCACGGCGATCCGCTCACTGCCGTGCAGGCGCAGTTTGCCTTCAATAATATTCATGCTCTTTCCTTGCGAAGATAAATTGGGAATATTTTAGCGAAAGTGGTATAAATTTCAGATCAGCGCGCCCGTTTAACGGGCTAAGCCGACTTTCAGGCGACTATTTCGCCGATTTGGGCAAGCTGATCGACCAGGGGAGGAAGATCCTCCAGCCTGATCATATTGGGGCCGTCAGAGAGCGCGCTATCAGGATCGAAATGGGTCTCAAAGAAAAAGCCGTCCACGCCCGCCGCCGCCGCGGCCCTGGCGAGAATCGGCACGAAACGCCGATCTCCCCCGGTTTTACCATTTTGACCCGGCATCTGTACGCTGTGGGTGGCGTCGAACACCACCGGCGCGAACTGCCGCATAATAGCAAGGCTTCGCATATCCACCACCAGGTTGCCGTAGCCAAACGTACTGCCCCGCTCGGTCAGCCAGACACCCGCTTTCAAGCTCGTTTCGTAATCGACCCGCTCATACCCCCGCGTCTTTAGCACTTTCAAAACCGAATAGCGCATATCCGAAGGCACCATGAACTGCCCCTTTTTGATGTTCACCACCGCGGGGGTTTGGGCGGCGGCTACCAGCAGGTCGGTCTGACGGCACAAGAAAGCGGGAATCTGCAATACGTCGGCTACCTCGACCGCCGGCGCGGCCTGGGAGGATTCATGAATATCGGTAAGAATGCGATAACCAAAAGAGGTTTTCACCTCTTCCAACAGTTTGAGACCCTCCTGCAACCCGGGACCCCGAAAACTCTCCAGTGAGGTACGGTTGGCTTTGTCGAAACTGGCTTTGAAATAGAACGTCAGGTTCTTCTGCTCCGCTACCGTAGCCAACCCTTCGGCAATCCGTAAAAGATTGTCACGGCTCTCGATCACACAGGGACCGGCGATGAGGATCATGCGCTCTCTTTCGGCTCGCTCTTGATACGGACGAACTTCTCACCCCGCGACTTGGCCTCCTGCAGGCCCCGTTCCGCGTCGCTGATCATCTCCTGCAGATAGGCCTCTTTTCCCGTATTGGTGGTCGCCGCGGCACGGAAATCGAACGGCACCTCCTTATCGTGATAGACCGGCGGCTCTTCCTCCACCTTCTCCACGATCCGTTTCAGGATATTGGGCACACCTTCTTCGTCACACTCCTGAAGCACCACGAAGAATTTCGACCCCTCGAAACGTCCGACCACATCGCTGCTGCGTACCGCATAATCGATGGCCGAAGCCATGCTGATCAGCACGGCGTTGCCCGCTTTGTAGCCGTATTTGAGGTTGATCCGCTCCAGATCGATCACATCGATGACCAACAGCGAAACCGGCCACTGGTGACGATGGGCCAGGCGGAAAAGAATGTAGGCCCCTTTGCTGAACGCCTGGTAGTTGAGAGTCCTTGTCACCGGATCGTAGGTTCGGGCATCTTTGAGCTCCTGCTTGAGCGCCTCGATTCTCTCCTCGCAGGTCGCCATCTCGTTTTTGGCACGTTTGGCGCTCCACGCGCCCCAGACCGCCGCGACAATCCCGATAGCCAGAATAACGCCGGTAATAATCATTTCCATATGTGTTGTCGTTTCCATAACGCAAACTTTAACATATTTATCCTTTCTTCATGACTAACACACCGGCCGCCACCACCAGAAAAATCCCGCCCCAGGTAAGAAGGTCGGGAAGAGGATCGCCGATCAGAAGCCCCAGAAGAATCGAAAAGAGGATATTGCTGTAACTGACCGCCCCTACAATTCCAGCCTTGGTAGCCCCGTAGGCCCTGGTCATGTAAACCTGTGCGAACGTTGCGAAAACTCCCAATGCCGCCACATAGAGCCACATAATGCCGTGGGGCATCACGAAAACCCCCAGCATCATATCGAGTTCCGGACACTCGACGTAGGGACTAAGAAGCATTAGAAGCAGGGGGCCGAGAGTGCCGATCCCCATGAAAGAGAGAACGATGGCGCGGGTATCGTAATAGCGTTTCAACTCCCGTACCGCCGTGTAGGCCAACGCCGCGCCCACCCCGCTGAAAATCCCCAGCCACGCCGTCTTGTCCAGATGCAACCCCGTCGGCTTGGCAATGAGCACCACCCCCAGAAAACCTGCCGCCAGCGCCAGCCAGCCGTAAACGCCCATCCGCTCTTTTAAAAAGAGCCAGGCGAAAAAGGCGGTAAAGATGGGGGAGGTCTTGGAGTAGGTCATGGCGTCACCCAACGGAATGTGGGCAATATTGTAAAAGAAGGCAAGCAGAGCCAGAAAGCCCATCAGCCCGCGAAAAAAGAGCAAAAAGGGCTTGCCCCCCTCATGGTTGAACGGATGTTTAAAAAGTGTGGCCGCCACAACCGCCACCCCGAAAACGTTACGAAAGAAAACCACCTCCAACGAGGGCATATCGCGGCTAAGCAGTTTGGCGAAGACCCCCATCAACGCGAACATCAGGGAGGCGAAAAGCATATACCGCACCCCCGCGTCCAGGGCCATGAAACGCGCGCGCATCGCTTATTTGCTCTCTTTGAACGAAACCATCCGCCCCCGTACGTCACCAAACATCACCACGTCTTTAAGCACCGCGGTCTTGGCGGTTCCGTCCTTACCGAGAGCCAGATAGAGCTCGCCCCCCTTCGAGCCGAAAAGTTTCTGGAAAATGGTCACTTTCAGATAGCAATCCGCCTCTCCCAGCAACTCTTTGACAAAGAGTCGATCCTTGGGGGTCGTCAGTGTCTGCACGTGAACCTTGCCGGTATGCTTCTCCGCCCCGACGGCGTGAAGATCCCGGTCATAGGGTTTGGAACAGTCACCGATGATACGCAGAATGTTGAAGTAGAGCGAGAAGATATCGTTTTGGGCGTAATAGGGCAACGTGGCGTTGCTCTCCTGCACCATTTTGCCATCCCGAAACTTCCGTTGGGAGACCGCCACTTTTTTATGCGCGTGATCAAAGCGGTACGTCTTGATCCGCCGTTTGCCCGAATAGGCGATATCCTTGGCGTACAGATCGGGCACCAGCCACCCCTTTTCAATGCGCCCTTCGCTGCGGTACTTCTCTACCCTCCCACCGCTAAGCACCTTGGCCAGTCCCGTCGCCACGGCGGTCATCTCGATTTTGTAACGGGTGGCGTTACGTTCCAGCGTTGCCTCCGCCGTCCCCATCTTGCCGAAAATCCCGTACTCGATCACATATTTGCCGCTTAAAACCTGACCCCAGAGCGCCGGTACGAAAACTGTCAACCAGACTATCCACCCCAATCTCGCCATTGCACATCCTTTCGCCGATTTAAACACATTTACGATAAAATCGCCATAAATTTTTACGCATTCGATACCATTTGCGAAACAAAGACACAAACCATGAAAAAAATCGCCATTCTCGGTCAGCCGAATGTCGGCAAAAGTTCCCTTTTCAACCGCTTCGCCCGAAAGCGGATCGCCATCACATCCGATATGGCGGGCACGACCCGCGACGTCAGAAAAGAGATCATCGATTTCGAGGGGCAGGAAGCCCAGATTCTCGATACCGGCGGTATCGACGACAGCAGTGAGCTTTTCAGGAAAGTAGGCAACAAAGCGATCGAGGCGGCACGGGAGGCCGACCTCATTCTCTATCTTGTCGACGGCAAAAGCCTGCCGGACGAGCGGGACAAACGGCTCTTTTACCGCCTCCAGGATCTAGGTAAACCGATCGCCCTGGTGGTCAACAAGATCGACAACGACAAAGAGGAGCAAAACGCCTGGGCGTTCGCGGAGTTTGGCGCCGAAAACCTCTTTTTTATCTCCGTCAGCCACAACCGGCGCGTCGGCGCGCTGATGGCATGGATCCGCTCCCACCTGGACGAACCCGACACGCCCGCCCTGCTTGTGGAAGAGGAGCCGGACGCCTTTGAGAGCCTGATTGACGCCTTCAGCGACGAAGGCGACCGATTGGAGGAGGAGACGCAGGAGAACGAGATCCGCGTCGCCATCATCGGCCGCACCAACGTGGGTAAGAGCTCTTTGCTCAACGCCCTGTCGGGAGAGGAACGGGCAGTGGTCAGCGACATCGCCGGCACCACCATCGACCCGGTGGACGAACGCGTGATATTGGACGGGAAAGTGGTCACGTTCGTCGATACGGCCGGCCTGAGACGCAGGGGAAAGATTCAGGGAGTCGAACGTTACGCCCTGGGAAGAACCCGGCAGATGCTGGAAAAAGCGGATATCGCCCTGATGGTTCTCGACGCCTCCACCCCCCTGACCGACCTGGACGAGAAGATCGCCGGTCTGGTGGACGAATACAAACTGGGATGTATCATCGTGCTCAACAAGTGGGATGAGGCGCTGGGCAGCTACGAGGAGGTCGTGGCGGAAGTACGCTACCGATTCAAGTTTCTAAGCTGGGCACCCATTCTCACCCTCTCGGCCAAAACCGGCAAACGGGTGCACAAACTCGCCGAAACCCTGTTGAAAGTCTACGAAAACTACACCCGTCACATCCCGACACGTGAACTCAACGACGTCATCAAACAGGCCACCGTTCGCCACCACATTCCCAGCCTCAGGGGCAAACCGGTCAACATTCTCTTCGCCTCCCAGTACGCCGTCAAGCCGCCTACGATCGCCCTGGTATCCAACCGCCCCAAAGGGCTGCATTTCAGCTACCTGCGCTATCTGACCAACCAGTTGCGCGAACATTTCGACCTGGAAGGCACCCCGGTGGTACTGGTGCCCAAAAAGCGGGGAGAGCGGGACGAAGAGAAAGAGGAGGCGTAGCTACTCTTCAAATCCCAGTTTCCTGGCAAGACTCAACTCGTGTTCGCTGCCCTGCATCACGTAGTGCAGTTCATAGATGTTTTCAAGGATATATTCCACATCTTCAAAAGCCTCTTTGGTTCCCGCCAGCAGCACCTCGTCACCCAGATGAATCGGCATGGCGGGATCGGGCAGCAGCATCTCCTCCTCACCGCGACGGATATAGAGTACCAGCATTCTGTTCTCCAGACGCCAGTCGTCCCGACGCCGGTAGAGTATGTTGTAGGGAATCGTTCTCTCCCCGTCCTCACGCAGAAGCCGGCTCAAGGCGTAGGCGTGATCCTCGTCGATCACCGTCTCCATGGTCTCGGGATTGTTGTTGATATGCTCTTTGAGCAGTTTGACCACTTTCTCGCCCCACTCCTCTCCCCGATAGGCCATCAACCGGATAAACCGGTCGGCCAGGGGACGGGCCAGCACGTTGTAGGTTTTGTTGATCATCAGCGATTCGAGCATAATGACCCGGTCGATCTTCGCCGCCTGGAAAACCACCGCGTCGGTCATCCGGTTTTCGCGGGCGATGGTGTAGATGTCGGGGTTGATCCGCTTGGCGGCCATGATAATGGAGAGGTTGAGCAAATCGTCTTTGGTGGCGGCGATGATGCAGGAGGCCTCCTGAATATCGGCCTTGAGCAGAATCTTCTTGTCGTCGGCGTCCCCGACGATCACCTTTTCCCCGCTGCGGGCCTTGGCCGCCTTCTCGGGACTGGCCTCGATGAAAATATAGTCGATCCCCGCCCGTCTCAGCCCCACTTCCAGGGCCGTACCCATCCGCCCGTACCCGCAGACGATATATTTTCCCTCACGGGGCAGGCGGTCTTTTTTGCGTAACACCAGCGGATCGCCGTAGAGCCACTGCTCGATCATCAAAAGCGAAGGAGAGGTAAGCGACAGATAGACCCGTTTGGCCACGATCTTAAAAGGGTTCTCCACCACATCCGCCCCGATGGTGGAAAGGTTTTGTCCATACTCATCCTGTGTCGCTTCCACGACCACCATGACATGCTTGTTCATCAGCTTGGCCGAGAGCGCCACGTGCAGGTTCATGACATCGTCGTTAAAGAGCGACACCACCGCCCGGCAATTGTGCTTGTGGATACCGGCGATCTTGAAAACCTTGGGGTCACGCACATCTCCCACCAGCGCCGGCACCTCGATGGCGTAATCCTCCAGACTGAGGGCTTTGACCTTCTCCTCGTTCTTCTCGATCACCACACTGCGGATTCCGTTATGGGCCAGGCGGTCGATAATCTGCCGGGTCATGGTGTTGTAACCGACGAAGATGATGAACGGCTCCTCCATCTTGCGGATCTTGCGCTGGAAATTGGCCAACGCGATCTGCGCCGCCAGCACTTTGTCCTGCACCAGCGAAACGATGGACCCAATGGCGTAGAACCAGCCGATGACGGTCAGGTAGATACAAAAGCCCACCCAGAGTTTTTGCGGATAGGTAAAGGCGTAAGGGGATTCGCCGAACCCGATGGTGGTGGCCATGTAACTGACGAAGTAGAAGGCGTCGAAAAAGCTCAAATGGTAGGGTTTGCCCTGATCGTCCACACCGGGTATGAGCACCATCCCAAGAATCGAGATGGCGAAGGTGATCACCAATACGAACATCGGCGTCCGCATCCGCTTGATGATCAGAAAGAGGGAGTTGTTGCCCAAGGGGCGCTCCTTACCGTTTGGACTTGAGCACGTCGCCGGTAAAGAGAATCACCGAGACAATGTTGGCCAGCAACGCCCCGCCGGAGAAGGAGATGATGGCCACGACCACTTCGGTATTCATGCCCGTCACATACTCGCCCAGCGCCCAGATGGAAGCGGCGCCGATGAGCTGGATATCGGCGACGAGACTGGTGGCCAGCAGCACGGCGCCGAGCTGCGTCTTGTCGCCCAGTTTGTAGATGGTGGCGATCAGGTTGATGATAATCGCGGCGAAAAGCTCATAGCGGCTGTGCTCTTCCAGTACCGTCGGATCGCCGTAAAAGAAACCGAAGTTCATCGTAAGGGCCAAAATGATGAAAAAGCCCGAAATCACCTTTTCCAGGTTCATGACGCGTCCTTGTGAAAATTCATGGCAAAAGGTAATTTTAGAGCGGAAAGGATTAAACCGTACTAAAATCGACTTGGGCTATAATCCCGTAAAAAAGAAGGATACCGACCGATGCGAATCGTTAGCGGAATGCGCCCGACGGGGCGGCTGCACCTGGGCCACTATCTGGGTGTGCTCAAAAACTGGATTCAGTTGCAAAATGAAAACGACTGCCGTTTTTTCGTCGCCGACTGGCACGCCCTTTCAACCAGCTACGAAGACAAACTCAACCTGCGCCTGCTGGGCAGAGAGCTGGTTCGGGAGTGGATCGCCGCGGGCATCGACCCCGACAAAGCGACGCTTTTTGTTCAAAGCGCGGTCAAGGAACACGCCGAACTCTACGTGATTTTGAATATGATCACCTCCCTGGGTGACCTGGAACGTAACCCCACCTACAAAGATCAGCTCCAGCAGATGGGCAGCAAAGATATACGTACCGCCGGCTTTTTGACCTACCCGGTGCTTCAGGCCGCCGACATCCTGCTCTACAACGCTCAGGCCGTACCCATCGGCGAAGACCAGAAGCCCCACCTGGAGATCACCCGTGAGATCGTGCGCCGTTTTCACCACCTTTTTGAATGCGAGGTCTTTACCGAACCCAAAGAGATGCTCACCGACACCCCCCGCCTGCCGGGGCTTGACGGCCGCAAAATGAGCAAGAGCTACGGCAACGCCATCTACCTCTCCGACACCCCCGAAGAGGTGTGGGAGAAACTCAAACCGGCCAAAACCGACACCCAGAGGGTACGCCGCAACGACCCGGGCAACCCGGACGTGTGCCTGGTATTCGACTACCACAAGGCGCTTAGCGACAACGAGACGATCCGGCAGATCGAGAGCGAGTGCCGCGCGGGCGCCATCGGCTGTTTTGACTGCAAAAAACTGTGCGCCCAAAGTATTGAGCGTCTGCTTGCACCCATGCGCGAGCGCCGCGAAAAACTGGACGATCAGACCGTCGATGAGATCATAGAAACGGGTAACGCCAAAGCCAAGGCGGAAGCGGCCGAAACCATGGCCAAAGTCAACAAGGCGGTCTTCGAGATCTCCTGCGACATTTAAGGAGGCAGAATGAAACGGTTCCTGGGTTCACGCAAGCGGGTACGGATCTACCTGGACAGCGGCGACACGTATGAGGGCAGGCCGTTATGGGAGCATCTGCTCACCCAGGCCCAGAAAGAGGGCATGACGGGCGCTACGGTCTATAAGGCGGTCGCGGGATTCGGCGCCCACTCCGAGATCCGGACTTTCAATGTCTGGAGCCTCAGCCAGAATCTTCCGCTGATCGTGGAGATGGTGGATGAGGAGACAAAAATCCGTGGCTTTCTGCAAAAAGCCGACGCGTGGCTGAACGAAGCCTTCGTGACGATGGAAGAGGTGGAGGTGATCGCCTACAAACACCCCGGACACGAGGAGGCGTAATGGGCCTTTCCATGATTCTGGCCGTAGGAACGGGCGGGTTCATCGGGGCGATTTTGCGTTTTCTCATCGCGACCTTCGTGCAGAAACAAAGCGCCCTGCTTTTCCCCGTGGGCACACTCAGCGTCAACGTACTGGGAAGCTTTATCATCGGTTTTCTGGCCCTCTATTTCGAGAATGTCGTCGCGCCCCACCAAAAAGCGCTGCTGGTCACCGGCATGCTGGGGGCGTTGACCACTTTCTCCACCTTTTCGCTGGAGACCGTTACCATGGTGCAGGACGGCCTCTGGAGCCGCGCCGCGCTCAACGCGGGACTGAACGTGCTGCTGTGCGCCACGGCTACCGTGGGCGGCATGATCCTTTTCAAAAAAATCTACGGATAGGAGAGACGCCATGTACAAAATCGATATCGAAAAGCGGTGCAGCTGCGTGAAAAAGGACAAAGAGCTCTCGCTTCCGCTTTCGTTCGACAACGAGGCGGAAGCGGAGTTGAAGGCGCTCAAACTCGCGAACCATATGAACGCGAACTACTGCAAAAAGCACCGCTTTTACGTCACGAAAGAGGGCGAAACGTTCACCATTCGCGTCGAGCTGGCCTGCCCCGCCGAAATCTAAAGGGTTCTGTTGTAGAATGGTAGACAAAAGGGGGAAACCATGCGAATATTCAGCGACGATACACTCATAACCCGGCCCATCACCTCGGGACGGGCCTATGCCTGGGCCGCCCTGTCGGCCAACTGGACCACCACCCTGTTGATCGCCCTTTCCCTGGCCATTTTGTCGGTTCTCAGCGCGATCCCGCTGCTCGGCCTCTTCGCGTCGGTCGTTCAGGGTATTTTCCTTTACGCGCCGGCCTACCGGATTGTCGCGCTCATGCGGCAAAACGGCACCCCGGAAACCTTCAAAAACGCCATGGCCGCCGAAAATGTCCAATCGGTCCTGACGAAACATTTCGGTCCGGCGGCCGGCTACTATCTCGGTTTCATGGTCATGACGCTGGCGGTTTTCGTGATAACGGGACTCATCTTCTGGCTCGGAGGCGGTTCCGAAACCCTGATGGTCTCCGTCACCCATATGCAAGGCGACACCCCGACCCCCGAACAGATCGACGCCCTCTACGGACAGGCGGCGGGCGGCGGATCGGCCGCTTTTCTCTTTCTGATACTCGTAAGCCTCTTTTTCAGCTATGTCTGGCCGCTGGTATACGGATACGCCCTGACCCAAGAGCGTTTCGGCGAAGCGTTCAAAGCCTCTTTCATGCTGCTCTCGCCCCGTTTCTGGCGCGCTTCTTTTAACGGCGCCTATTTTCGCCACGTCTCGTTGTGGATGCTCATCATGCTGGCGGCCGCCATTGTCCTCGGTATCTGCATGGCCACCGTTATCCTGATTCCCGTGGGCCTGCTGCTGTTGCTGTGGATGATCTACTTCACGGCCATTGCCGCGGCGGAGGCGTACAACTTTTTTGAGGATCTCTGAAAACTCAACCGCTTTTTAGTAAAATAGAAAACCATAGAAACAAGGGGCAAGGAACGAAATGGTTGACCTGCGACAACTGGAAAAAGATTTCGAAACCACCGCGGCCGCCCTGCGCCGCCGGGGGGTGGATGAAAAAAAACTGACGGAACTCAAAGCGCTTTTCGAAGAGAAAAAGAGACTTCGTCAGCAACTGGAAACGGCCCAGGCCGAACAAAACGCCAAAAGCCGTCTTTTCGGCCAATACAAACGGGAGGGCAAGGACCTTTCGGCCCTCCAGGCCGAAGTCGCCGCCAACAAAAAGCAGATCGCCCTGCTGAACGAGGCGCTCAAAGAGCTGGAAACACGCCTCTTCGCCGAAGCGGCCACCATCCCCAACCTGCCCGATCCCGACGTACCCGACGGCGAAGACGAAAATGACAACGTGGAGCTCAAACGGGTGCTTGAGCCCGCATCATTTGACTTTCAGCCCAAAGAGCACTGGGAACTGGCCGAAAGCAACGGCTGGATCGACTTCGAGCGGGGTGTCAAGGTGGCCAAGAGCCGTTTCAGCTCCCTGCGGGACATGGGCGCCAGGCTGGAACGTGCCCTGATCAACTATATGCTCGACTTCAACCGCAAACGGGGCTTTGAGGAGGTATGGGTGCCGGCTATAGTCAACGACGCCTCGCTGTACGGCACCGGCCAGCTTCCCAAATTCGCCGACGATCTTTTCAAGATCGAGGGCGAAGAACTCTACCTCATTCCCACTGCGGAGGTGCCGCTAACCAACCTCTACCGGGACGAAATTCTTTCCCAAGAACAACTCCCCCTTAAAATGACCGCCCACACCCCCTGTTTTCGCAAGGAGGCGGGATCGGCCGGGCGGGATACACGGGGTATCATCCGCCAGCACCAGTTCGACAAGGTGGAACTGGTATGCATCACGCCGCCCGAAGAGAGCGACCGGATCTTTGAGGAGATGGTGGCCTGCGCGTCCGATCTTCTGACCTCTTTGGGTCTTCCCCACCGCCATATGCTGCTGTGCGCGGGCGATATGGGCTTCTCTGCCGCCAAAACGATCGATCTGGAGGTGTGGTTGCCGGGACAGGGGTGCTACCGGGAGATCAGTTCCATCTCCAACACCCGCGACTTCCAGGCCCGGCGGGCCAAAATCCGCTTCAAGGACGAAAACCGTAAAAACCGTCTGGTACACACCCTCAACGGTTCCAGCCTGGCGGTGGGGCGCACCCTCATCGCCATCATGGAAAACTATCAGCAAAAAGACGGCGCCATCGCCGTGCCCGACGCGTTGAAACCCTACCTCTAAGGTAACCGATGGCGGAAGAAGAAGAGGTCATCATCCTCGAAGAGGAGAGCGGCCAGGAAGAGGCCGATACCGAAGCGGAGGAGGCACCCGCCCCTCAAAACGATCCGAAAAAGAGGAAACAGCTCTATCTGCTGCTCGCGCTCTCCATTCTGGTCCTGCTTCTGGCCCTGTTGGCCCTCTATCTTCTTCTTTCGCAAAAGAACAAACCCGTCACGCCGCCCGTCGATACCGCCAAACTGGCCAAAAAGATCGCCTCATCCTCCCACAAGCCCGTCACGCCTCTTGCTACCCCTTCCGAAATTGAAAGTATGATTAAAAAGGCCAATATCCTTTACGAACGGGGAGAGAAAAAAGAGGCGTTGGCCCTTTTTGAGCAGATCGCCGCCTACAGCGCTTCGGTCTCCTACTACAACCTCGGTGTGGCCCAGATGCGTCAGGAGAAGTACGCCGAGGCGATCGAATCGTTCAAAAAAGCGATCCAAAACGGTGAAAACCGCGCCATCAGCGCCCTCAACGCCGCCGCCTGTTCCCTGCATCTTCATGATCGTCAACGCTTCGACTACTATATCCGGATGGCCGAAGCCAGCCTGCCGGAGAGTTACGGCTCCTCGCTTTATAGCTACCTTTACGCCCTGATCAATTTCTACAAGGGCAACTACTACGAAATCCTTTCGGCTCTCAAACACCCCATGACACGCCACTACACCAAAGAGCTGGGATCGCTGGGGGCTATCGCCTATACCGTCTACGGCCGCTCCAAAAAGGCGATCGGGCTGATGGAAGCGGACAGAACGCTGAAAGATCCTCTTTTCCTGGGACTTCTCTATGCCCGCATCGGCGACTACGACGCCGCGGCCAGGGCCCTGCAAAAAGCGATGGGTGAAAATCCCCAAATTCCGACAATGAAGGCCCTGGCTCTCGTCCGTCTCAAAAACCGCCAGCCCCAAAAAAGCGCCAAACTTCTCAGAAAGATCAAAGATCGCCGAAAAACGGAGCAGATCGCCTACCCCATCCACGTGGCGTTGGCCGATACCGTCACATCCATCGACGCCGCTCAGAAACGTTACAGCGCCGACGCTCTCATTACCGCGCCGAACGCCTACCGCCTGATCTTCGAATTCGCCCCTTTCAAGGTATTCAACGCCGCGCAGACCATCAACTATATTCGCAAAGGCAACGCCTCCATCTACGTGGACGAAGCGCCAAACGCCGCCAAATACCTGACAAGAAGTTCCAACATCTCCCATGTCAACCTCCTGATCTCCCAGGCGATCAAAGAGGCGCTCGACCACCGGCTGCGACGGGCCAACCGTCTGCTTCAAAAGGCGCTCAAGCGGTACCCCAACCACTCGATTCTCCACTACAACCTGGGACTGACCTACGCGCAACTCGGAGAATTTGGCAAGGCCCACGACCATTTCCTAAGAAGCTACCACCTCAATACATCCAACTACCTCTCGGGGATCTTCGCCCTGATCTGCGAAAACCTGATCCACAAAACCATTCCCCAGGTGGCCCGTTTCATTCAGGATGACCTGAAAAACCTGATCAACCCCACCCTCCCCCAGCGCTATCTCAAAGCGCTCTACTATTTTTACAAAGGCAATATCGCCGCCGCGTCCCAGTGGCTGGACGAAACCCACGACAACCGGCCCGCCTATCTGCTTCTTGACCTGTTGATCCAGGCCCAGCGCAACAGTTGGCCGCAAGCTCTCGAAACCGCCAAAAAGCTGCGGGACAGACTCCCCAGGGACATTCTGGCCAACCTGCTTTATCTGGATATACGCTACCGCAACCTGCCCGTCAAATCTTTCAGCGCCAAAGCCATCGCCTATCTCAAGCGCCACCCCATGGACCTGGACGCGATCTACTACGGCAGCTCGTTCACCCGCGTCAACTATATCACGTTGCGCCATATTACCGGCACGCTCTATCCGCTTAAAAAACGGTTGGAACAGAAATTGATAGCAGAAAACGAGGAACCGGAGGGGATTATCGAAGCGCTGGCGCTGGTCAATATCTATCTGCGCCAGTTTGAAGAGGCCTATACCCTGCTCAACCAATTGGTGGACAAATACAACCGACAGGACAGCCGCACCCTCTTTTTAACCGCCGTCGCCGCCATCGCCGCCGACCACCACGCCACGGCGGCGGCGCTGCTGGAGCTGGCCAAACTGACTGACCCGAACAACCTGGAGAGCCGCTACGCCCTGGGACTTCTTTATCTGGAGCAGGAGAACCTGGAAGCGGCCGCCATTCAGTTCAACAAAATCCCCGACGGCACCTTTCACTCCCGCTTTTTCGATTTTGATGTCACAGGTTACAAACGTAACCTACCGACGGAAAAGAAGCGCTAAAAGCGATCAAACCCCGCCGCACGCTTTTTCGTCGCTCTTTTCGGGCCGCATGGAAAGATAGCTGTTGAGCGCCCCGATGTAGGCTTTGGCGCTGGCAAGCATCGTATCGATACTGAGCCCGTGCCCGATGACGGCGTTTTGGCTCTCGTCAAAACGGACATTGACGACCACCTTGGCCAAAGCGTCCTTGCCCTTGGTAACCGCCTCGACCCGGTAATCCATCAACTGGCCCGTGTGGCCGCTGATGCGGTCGATGGTTTTGAAAATAGCGTCCATCGTCCCGTCACCGATACCCGCGTCCAGCAACTCCTTGCCCTCATGACGGATTCTCACCGCCGCGCTGGGCACCCCGCCGGAGCAGTCGGCGATCTGCAAGCCCACCAACTCATAGGTTTGGGGGATATTGGTGATCTCGTTGGCGATCAGCATACGGATGTCGTCATCGTAAATCTCTTTCTTCTTGTCCGCCAACACTTTAAAGCGCTCAAAGGCCTTGTTCAAATCCTCTTCGCCAAGGTCGAATCCCAGCTCCTGCAAGCGCTCTTTGAACGCGTGGCGCCCGCTGTGCTTGCCAAGGACAATGCGGTTGGCCTCCAAACCGATATCCTCGGCCTTCATGATCTCGTAGGTCTCCTGGCACTTGAGCACACCGTCTTGGTGAATGCCGCTTTCATGGGCGAAGGCGTTTTTGCCCACAATCGCTTTGTTGGGCTGGGGTTCGATGCCGGTAATGGCGGCCACCAGGCGACTGGTAGGGTAGATTTCGCGGGTGTTGATGCCGGTCTCTACCTCATTGAAAACATCACTTCGGGTCTTCATGGCCATCACGATCTCTTCCAACGCCGCGTTACCGGCCCGTTCACCCAATCCGTTGATGGTACATTCCACCTGCCGCGCGCCGTTTAAGACCGAAAAGAGCGAATTGGCCACGGCCAGGCCCAGGTCGTTGTGACAATGGACCGAAATGATGGCGCGTTTTCCCACATGATCATAAAGCTCTTTGATCATCGCCCCCATCTCCTGGGGCAGGCGGTAGCCGACGGTATCGGGGATGTTGAGCGTCGTAGCCCCCGCCTCGATCACCGCGTCAAGGATCTCTTTCAAAAAGCCCATCTCACTGCGGCCCGCGTCCTCGCAACTAAACTCCACGTCATCGGTAAAGCTTTTGGCCAGCCTCACCGCCTCGACGGCACGGGCGATTACCTCGTCAGGCTTCATGCGAAGCTTGTGCTCCATATGGATGGGGCTGGTGGCGATAAAGGTGTGAATCCGCTTTTTTTCGGCCTTTTCAAGCGACTCGCCCGCCTTGACGATATCCCGCTCCACGGCCCTGGCCAAAGAGCAGACGGTACTCTTTTTCACCGCGTCGGCAATGCGGCTGATGGCGTCAAAATCGCCCGGGCTGGCGGCGGCGAACCCGGCTTCGATAATATCCACGCCCAACCGCTCAAGTTGCAAAGCGATCTTGATCTTCTCTTCGGTGTTCATGGAGGCGCCGGGGCTCTGCTCACCGTCACGCAACGTGGTATCGAATATATAGACTCTTTCTTTTGCTTTCTGATTCATGGTTCATCCTTTGGTTATGAAACCTTCCGGTTCTCTTCTTTAAAAAAACGGGGTGTAAAAACGGGTAAAAAAGTATTAAAACAGCGGCAATAGGAGGGTATTTTTGATCTCGATTTTGGGAAGGTGTCGAATGGCTTTGATACGGCCTGTTTCACTGCCTTGCATCATACACTCCTGTGAAGTCATGATGAAAGTATAGCATACTTCCCGAAAGCTCACGCCTTCGGGTCGTTTTGGGTCGATGTATCCTCCCCCTCTTCATCCTGCAGCAACGAAGGCAGGCCCTCTCTCTCTTCAAAGGCCCGAATAATGCGGCGCACCGTCTCCCCTTCGATGGTTTCGGCCTTGAAAAGTTCCTCGACCATCTCCTCGATGGCGCCCCGGTAGCGCTCCAGCCGCTCTACCACCGCCTTGTAGCGCTCATCCAGGAAGGCTTTGACAAAGGCGTCCATCTCCTCGGCGGTCTTTTCGCTGTAATCTTTCTGGCTCATCCCGCCGCCCAGGAACATATTGGTCTGCTTCTCCAGTACCATCAGCCCCGCCACGTCGCTCATGCCGTACAGGCTCACCATCGCTTTGACGATATCGGTAGCCCGCTCCAGGTCGTTGCTGGCCCCCGTGCTGATCTCTTCAATAAAGACCTCCTCGGCGGCCCGACCGCCCAAAAGGGTATCGACCTCGGCCACCAGCTCATGCTTTTGCATCAGGTACTTGTTCTCTTCGGGCGTATTGAGCGTATACCCCAGCGCCGCCAGACCCCTGGGAATAATGGAGACCTTGGAGACCTTCTTGGCCCCCTCGGTGGTTTCGGCGATAAGCGCGTGGCCGCTTTCGTGGTAGGCGACAATCCGCTTCTCTTTGGGGCTGATGCGTCTGGACTTCTTTTCCAGCCCGGCAATCGCCCGCTCGACCGCCTCGCGGAAATCCTGCTGCTCCACCTGCTCCTTGTTCTGGCGTCCGGCCAGCAGGGCCGCCTCGTTGACGATGTTGGCCAGATCCGCCCCCGCCAATCCGGCGGTCAGGCGTGCGATCTCCTCCAGATCCACGTCATCGGCGATCTTGATGGCCTTGACGTGTACCTTCAAAATCTTCACCCGCCCCTCGAAATCGGGCTTGTCCACCAAAACCTGCCGGTCAAACCGCCCGGGCCGAAGCAGTGCCGCGTCCAGTACCTCGGGGCGGTTGGTGGCCGCCAATACGATAATGGGGGTATCGGAGCTGAAGCCGTCCATCTCGGCCAGCAGCTGGTTGAGGGTCTGCTCTCTTTCGTCATTGCCGCCGATCTGCCCGCTGGCGGCGCGGCTCTTGCCGATGGCGTCGATCTCGTCAATAAAGATAATGGCCGGCGCCTCCTTTTTGGCCTGCTCAAAGAGGTCTCGCACCCGGGCCGCGCCCACACCCACGAACATCTCAATGAAGCTGGAGCCGCTGACGGAGAAGAAAGGCACGCTCGCCTCGCCCGCCACCGCTTTGGCCAGCAGGGTTTTACCGGTACCCGGAGGGCCCACCAGCAGCACCCCTTTGGGGATCTTGGCCCCCAGGCGGATGTAGCGCTCGGGATGGCGCAGGAACTCCACAATCTCCTGTACCTCCTCCTTGGCCTCCTCCACGCCGGCCACATCGTCAAACTTCACTTTGGGTTTTTCGGAGTTGACCAGCTTCTTGGCGCTTCCCATCCCGAGAATCCCGCCGCCCATATTCTTTTGCATCCGGCTGGCCAGAAACATCCAGATACCAAAAAAGATAAAGATGGGCAGTACCCAGCCGAAGAGAATCTCGCCCAGCCAGTTGTTCTCGCTGTAACCGCTATACTCCACCCCCATCTTGTCCAGCAGGGGAATGAGAGTATTGTCCTCCCCCACCCGTTTGGCCACATAAAGGGTTTTCACACCGCCGCTGCCGCCGACGGCCTTGATGGTGGTCTGACCGATGGAGACATACTTGATCTTGCCCTCTTTGATCATCTTTTTCAGATCCGAATAGGGCACCATCCGCGTCTGGGCGGGCGTCATGGAAGCACCCCCCATGGCCGCGGGATTGTGCGCCCCAAACTCCTCCTGCCCCACCAGGCTCTTGAAAAGCACAATAATCAGCAGTGAGAAAATGGCAAAGGTAAAGAGGGGATTTTTATTGAAAAAATTCTGGTTATCGGGACCTTTTTGGTTGTTGTCCGCCATGGTTATCCTTGTTTCCGGTAGATTTTGGTTCGCCACTCGTTGTCGGCGAAGCTCTCAAGCAGTTGAAGATCGGAAAACTTTTCCGCCACCGCCGCCTCTTTTGTATCGAGTATCCCCGAAAGAATCAATAGGCCGCCCTTTTTAACCCGCTTTTTTAAGTCGGAGGCGAGCATGATGAGCACATCGGCGACAATGTTGGCCGCCACGCCGTCATACTCCCCTTCGGCCAACGTCACGGAGCCTTCCCAGATACGGGTATACGCACAACGGTTGAGCGCGAAATTTTTGGCGGCGTTCTCTACCGCCAGGGGATCGGTGTCGCACGCTTCCACCCGCGCGCCCAGTTTGGCGGCGGCGATGCCCAGTATCCCGCTGCCGCACCCCACGTCCAGCCACCGCTCACCGCTTTGGACATAGCGCCCAAGAGCCCGCAGGCACCCCGCGGTGGTCTCGTGATGGCCCGACCCGAAAGCCAGCGTCGGATCGATACAGATATTGATCATCCCCTCTTTGGGCGACTCCCAACTGGGATAGACGTAAAAAGGGGGCACTTCCACCGGCCGGATGGCCGCCCGATAGGCGGCGATCCAGTCCACGTTCTCTTTCTCTTCCACTTCACACCGCACCGTCACCGGTTCGTTCAGGCGCGAAGAGAGGGTATCGGCAAAGGCCTCAATCTGTTGTCGCAGTGCGTCAACCGGTTTTTCGCTCCTGACAATCACGGCATCTTCACCGATTTCGATGGCGTCGTTGAAAAGTTCCTGGATATAGTCGGCAAAAAGGTCAGGATGGGCCGACGGCCTCACCGTCAGCTCGTAGTAAATGGCGTTCATGGGGGTTTGCGGCGTCAGTCGTTCAGACCCAGTACCGCTTCGAGTTTCTCTTTGAGAACCTGCGGGGTAAAGGGTTTGACAATGTAGTTGTTCACCCCCGCTTTGAGGGCCGTAATCACCTCGGCTTTCCCGCCTTCGGTGGTGACCATGATGATGGGAATATCCTCGAACTCCGGCTGGGAGCGTACTTTTTTGACCAGTTCCAGACCGTTCATGTTGGGCATATTCCAGTCGGTAATGAGTACCCCGATCGAATCTTTGTTCGCCTGCATGATTTCCCAGGCTTCCGCCCCGTCGGCGGCTTCGAGAAGATCTTTGTATCCCAGGCGATTCAGCGTGTTTTTGATAATCCGACGCATTGTCGAACTGTCGTCAACCACCATGATTTTCACTGTCGATCCTTCATCTGTAAAATTGTGACTATTTTATCCACATCTGCTTTTAAAGCAGTTTAAGCTATCGCCGCGAAAGCCTCTTTGAGGTCAATCGTCCCCTCGTAATAGGCTTTCCCGACAATCACGCCGGCTACCCGACCCGTAGCCTGAAGCGCTTCGATATCACGCATGTCCCTCACACCACCGCTGGCGATGGTAGGCACGCCGGAAGCTTCGGCGATGCTAACGGTAAAATCGACATTTACGCCCGAAAGTGTACCGTCTTTTCCCACATCGGTGCAGATAATCGCTTCCACGCCGCAGTCGGCGAAGGCCTTGGCCAACTCGGTCGCGGGCATTTCACTCACTTCGGCCCACCCCTCCACGGCCACATAGCCGTCAACGGCGTCGATGCCCACGGCAATGGGGTATTTGGCCGCCATCGCCTTGACGAAATCGGGATCTTTGACGGCGATGGACCCTAAAATCAGCCGGTCGATGCCCAAATCGAGATAACGGCGAATCGTCGCCTCGTCCCGGATGCCGCCACCCAGCTCCATCTTCAGATTACAATGTTTGCGGATCATCTCAATCTGCTCAAGGTTTTTGGGCTCACCGGCGAAGGCGCCGTTGAGATCGACCAGATGCAACCACCTGGCGCCCATCCGCTCAAACGCCCGGGCCACCTGCCACGGTTCGTCACTGTATATTTTGGCGCTCTCCATCAGTCCCTTGGTCAGACGCACACAGCGGCCGTCTTTGAGGTCAATCGCGGGTAAAATATCCATCGTTTTTACAGCTCCATAAAGTTTTTCAAAATTTTCAATCCGTTGTCATGGGATTTTTCGGGGTGGGGTTGAATACCAAAGACATTCTCTTTGGCCACGGCGGCGGCAAACTCATAGCCGTAAAAGGTACGCCCAATCGTGTAAGCGTCACCGGTAACGGCATGAAAAGAGTGGACAAAGTAGAGGTAAAACGAGGCCGGCAGACCTTTAAAAAGCGGGCTCTCCTCCCGGCGCAGGGCGTTCCAGCCCATATGGGGCACTTTGTGGGGGGTCTCAAACCGGGCGGTATCAAAAGGTTTGACTTCACCGGGAATGAGACCCAGCCCCTCGTGCTCGCCAAACTCATCACTCTTCTCAAAAAGCAGTTGCATCCCCAGGCAGATCCCCAGCATCGGCCGGCCGGAGAGGGCGTAGGCCCTGATCGCTTCATCCATACCGTTTTGGCGCAGATGGACCATGGCGTCACCAAAGGCCCCGACCCCGGGCAGTAACACCCTCTCATAGCTTTGAACCGCGTCGGGGTCGGAAACCACCTTACATTCGGCGCCGATCTTGGCCAGGGCGTTGCGCACGCTGGCCAGGTTACCCATATTGTAGTCGATAATCGCGACCATTGATCCCTCTTTCGGCCTATGAGCGTTTCGAGATACTCCGTAAATAGATGGAGAGTCCAAACAGAAGCATCGTCACGCCGCCGATCAGATAGACGGCATAGACCAGTTTTTCGGGGTCGATTATAGCGAATTTGAAAACCAGCATCAACGCTTCGATAGCCAGGGCGATGATAATGGAGCCCAGAAACCGTACCATTGTCTTGTGGATCTCGTCGGGCTCCCCTTTCTTGTGGTGGCCCAACACCTCTTCCTCGAAAATCGCCTTGACCAGGTCAAAAATGGCCAGCGAGAGTGTGAGCAGAATGGTCGCCTCGAACATCTCCTTGATGTCGATGTGTAAAATATTGAGTTCGGAGGTAAAGAAAGCTTTGACACCGTTGATAAAGAGAATAAAAGCTACCGCCAGCAAAGCCGCCGAAAAGGCGCCGTAACTGATTTTGGAAAAGCGTCCGAAGGCCGTCTCTCCCGAAGAGGGGTGCACCATGTGCAGGAGTCTGTCCAGCGGAATATCCAACGCCACCACGTAGCGCAGTTTCCCTTTGTCGTCATAGACCGGATAGGCCGCCGTCACCACCAGCTTTCCCTCGATCCGGGAGGGGTAGGGATCGGTCAGGATACAGCGCTTCTCCCGCACCGCCCGGTAGTAGTAGGCCCGCTCCGCCCGGTTCTCACCCTCGCCGGTTCGGTAGTCGGGATTGCGGGAAATGTTGTTGATCACCTGCTTTCCCTTGGGATCGAGCACATAGAGCGCCTCGATCTCCCGAACCTCTTTCTTGATCCGTTTCAGGGCCGTGACGATGGTATCCAGCGTGATCTCGGGCGTCTTGTTGGGAATGTTTCTTGAAAGCAGAAAACAAAGATAGGCCCGCGCTTTGGGACGGATTTCGGCATATTGCTGAATCTCTTTGATAACCATGACTATCCCTCCAGATTGATCGTAAAAATCGGCAGCAGCATCGAGATCACCAGAAAACCGATCACCCCGCCGATCACCAGCATCAGCACCGGTTCAAGCAGGGCCAGCATCACGTCGATCCGGTCACGGTTCTGTCGATCGTAAAGCTCGGCCAACGCGGCCAGGGAATCCGCGAGATAGGAGCTCTGCTCTCCCAATGCCACGGCATTGACGAAATCTTTGGGAATGAGACGCGGAGGCATTACCTCCCCGACGGCGGCGGTAAAACCGCGCCCCTCCACAACCCGCTCGGCCACCTTCGTAAAGAGACCTCGCATATAACGGTTGGTGACGGTTTTGGCGGCATTGTCCAACGCCACGGCGAAAGGTACGCCGCTTTGCATCAACAACGCCATCACCCGGCTGAAGCGCCCCAGCTCCCGCATGGCGACCATCTTACCGAAAAAGGGAAATTTCAGCAACCACCGCTCCATCACGACCCCAAACCGTTCACTGCGCCACGCCCATACGCCCGCCGCCGCCACAACAGTCAGCAACACCAGCAGCAACACGCCGTGGTAGCGGAAAAAATCGGAGACGGCCAGCGTGATTTTGGTAGCTGTCGGCAGTTTGGAACCGGTGGTCTCGAACATACCGACAATCTTGGGAATAATAGCCACCAGCATGAAGTTGATCATCCCCACGGCGATGATCATGATAAAAGCGGGATAGATGAATGCTTTGGCCGTCTCGCGCCGCACCCGCTCCTGGGCGGCCACATAGTCGGCCAATTCCGGCAAAACCCGCTCCAGTGTACCCGCCGTCTGGGCCACCCGCACCGTCTGAAGATAGAAAGGGGGTATCCGGTAGATTTTCTGGCGGCTCAGGGCCTCGTAAAAGCCGCGTCCCCCCTCGATCTCCCGCAAAAGTTCCGCCAAAAAACGGTAGGCGGGCGAAGCGGGCGCGTACCCTTCCATCAAAAGTTTAAGCCCTTTGGGCAGGGGAATCCCCGCTTTCAGATACAGCCCGAGATTACGACCCAGCGCCTCCATCACGGCGGGAGGAAGAGCCCGTGTAAAAAGAGGCGTATATTCGCTCAGTTTCTCTACAAAAACACCTCTCTCCCGCAAAACGGCCGTCGCGGCGTCGGGCGTATCGGCCACGACAGTACCGCGTACCCGTTTGCCTGCTTCGTCATACCCTTTGTAGCGGTAGGTCATACCCCTTTGACCCCCACCCGAACCGCTTCCACCACGCTGGTCTCTCCCGTGACAACCATCCGGCGCACCTTTTCAAAAAGCGGCACGAAACGGCCGTTTTGTTCCAGATGGGCCAGAAGAGTCTCTTCCGTCACATCCTCTTTAATCAACGCCGCGAAAGCCCTGTCCACCAGAATGATCTCCCCGACGGCACGGCGTCCCACATAACCCGTCCCGTCGCACCGCTCGCAACCGACCGCCTCGTAGACTCTCTGATTCTCGGAGAGATCGAAATAGCGGATATCCTCGTCATCCGGCACGGTTTCGCGTTTGCAGTGGGGGCAGAGCAGACGCACCAGCCGCTGGGCCACGATACCGATTAACGTAGAGCTGATCAGATAGGGAGGAATGCCCAGGTCGATCAGCCGGGTCACGGCGCTGACGGCGCTGTTGGTATGTAGAGTGGAAAGCAGCAGGTGCCCGGTGGTAGCGGCCTGCACGGCGATTCTGGCCGTCTCATGGTCACGCATCTCGCCCACCATGATAATGTCGGGGTCCTGGCGCAAAATGGCCCGCAGGGCGTTGGAAAAGGTCAGGTCGATCTTCTCGTTGACCTGAATCTGGTTGATGCCCTCGGCGTTGTACTCCACCGGGTCCTCGACGGTGACGATATTGAAATGGTCATGGTCGATCTCTCTCAAAAAGGCGTGCAGCGTCGTCGATTTTCCCGATCCGGTGGGGCCGGTAATCAAAATCATGCCGTAACTGCGTCTCAACAGGCTCTTCAATCCCCCAAAAACATCATCGGAAAAGCCGAGCTCCGGCAAAGAGGGCACGGCGCCTTCCTGCATCAAGAGCCGTAGCACCACTTTTTCCCCGTTATAGGTCGGCACCACCGACACCCGCACGTCCACCCCCTTGCCGGCCACCGTCACACGGGTCCGGCCGTCCTGGGGCAGGCGGGTTTCGGAGATGTCGAGGTTGGAGATGACCTTGATACGGTTGATCACCGCCCCCACGGCGCTTTTGTTCAGGGTCGTCACCTTGTTGAGCACCCCGTCGATCCGAAAACGTACCGTCCCCTCTTTGGCAAAGGACTCGATGTGAATATCAGTCGCCCGCTTTTTCATCGCCCTGAGAAAAAGGGAGTTGACGTAACGGATAACCGGCGCAGACTCCTCGCCCGAAATCAGATCCCCGTTTTGCAGGATCTCGTCAATACGCTCCTCGTCCTCATACCCCTCGATGCCGCCGATCGGTTCGTCGCTCTCGATCTCCTTGAAGCGTTTCTTCAAAAGCCCGTAACGCTCCTCGTCCAGCAACAGTACCGGCAACGGATCGGGCAGGCGGGCGTAGGCGTTGAGCGCCGCCGGATCGGGCTGCTCCTTCAAACAGGCGTGGGGTTTGCCTTCATAAAGCGTAAAGAGCAGGCCGTTACGGAGAAAAAAGTCGATACCCTCCAGCTCCCGCCAGGGCTGGGGATCGATCTGCCCGACCTTGCGAAACGCGGGCTCAAGGCTCTTTTTTGCCATGTTTTTCGCCTTTTTCATTGCCGACCAGACGCTTCTCGAGCGCGACCGCCAGTTCCGCTTTCAACTTCTCCGTCTCGGCGATCTTGGCCTGAATCTGGGCCAGTGACTGGCTGTTTTTGACAATGTAGGGTGTCAGGATGATGATCACATTGACCTGGTCTTTGACATTGTTTTTGGAGCGGAAGATCGTACCGATCACCGGTATATCCCCCAGTATCGGCACCCGGTTCTCGCCCTTGGAGTAATAGTCTTTGAGCAGCCCTCCGATGATCACGTTCTCACCGTCTCTGGCGATGGCCACCGTCTGCACCTCCCGTTTGAAGGTGGTGGGGCGATCGGCTTCGGTGGTATTGGCCTGGTCGATATCCTCCAGCTTGGTTTTGACCTCCAGCAACACCTTGTTGTCGTTGGCGATCTGGGGTTTGACCTCCAAAGTCAGACCGATATCCTCCCGGCTGTAGGTGTTGCGGGCCAGGTCGGTGGTCTGGTTGCCCTGAACGGTACTGGTGAGAATCGAGATGGTCTTGCCGATGTAGACGGAGGATTTTTTGTTGTTGATACAAAGGATGTTGGGCTCACTCACCACGTTCACCGCGCCGTTTTGCTTGAGCAGGTCGATAATGGCGCCCACCGCCACGTTGGCGTCAATGTTATCCATATTGATCAACCCCTGAAGCAGCGAAGGAAACTGAAAAACGTCCGTACCGGTGTTGAGTTGCCCCGTCACCAGGGCGTTACCGGTGATACCGCCCGCCAACGCGCCCCAGCGAATGCCCAGATTCTCGACTTTGCGCTGGCTGATTTCGTAAATATGGGCCTTGATGTAGACCTGTTGCTGCTCGATGTCGAGTTTTTTGATCACTTTCTCGATCAGTTTGACGGCTTCGGGCGTCCCGGTGATGGCGATGGCGTTGATATCCTCTTTGGCCTCGAAAGAGACCTGGCTGCGGGTCTGGGCGTCAAAACTCTTGAGTAACCCTTTCAAAATGCCCACCGTCGCCTTGGCCTCGGCGTTGTTGAGAAAGAGCACGTCGCTGGTAATCTTTTTGGGAACGCTCCGGGTGTCGTACTCTTCGATAATTTTCCTGATCTTTCCGGTGTCGGCCGTGTCGGTAATGACGATCAGACCGTTGCTCTTGGTATCGGCTTTCAGCGTCACGGGAAAACGCAACGACGACTCCATCGCCTTGAAGACCGGCATCAGATCGGTCACGGCGGCTTTGGCGTCGGCGTGCCGCAACGCCATAAACCAGACGCTCTTTTTGACGGGACGGTCTATTTTTGAGAGCATCAGGGCAAACTGCTCCACCCGTTCGGGATAGTCGGTCACGATAATGGCCATCTTCCCGTTGTCAAAAGTTACCGAAGCGAACTGGCTGAGCAGATAGCGCAGTTTCTGTACCGCGTCGCTGGGTTTGATATAACCGGGATGAAAAATCCTTGTCACCATGCCCGCGTCGGTCGGCCGTGTTGTCGCCATCTTGCGGGCGTTGGCCGAACGGGTGACCATCAGGTAGCCGCCGCTCTCGTCCCGAACTACCGTGTACCCTTTGGTCTGAAGGATTTTTCTCAAAAGCGAGAGAAGTTTGCGTTTCTCGATCGGCTTTTCGGAGATAAAATTGACTTTTCCCGTAATCTTCTCTGTCATCAGAATGTTGTGACCCGTCTCTTTGGCCACGAAACGCACCACATCCTCGATGGGGGTATCGGAGAAGTTGATCATCAGCTTCTGCGAACCCCATGCCGAGGCCAACAGCAGCGTCAACAGCAAAAATCCCTTAATAAACCTCATAACGTATCACCTTTTTCTTGTGGTTTCGAACGACGGTAAGTTCCAGCGCGCTCAAATCGGAGAGCTTGCCGAAATAGGCCATGGCGTCGCTCTCTTTTTTGAGAGGTTTGCCGTCCACGGCGACAATCATATCCCTCGGGCGCAAACCGATCTTCTCGAAAACCGATCCCCTCGCCACACGGGTAACCAGAAACCCCTCCAGTTTTTTCCCTTTTCGCACCGGAACGATGGAGATGCGTTTGAAAATTTTTTTCAGATCGTGCATCTCACCGAGCAACTCCTTGGGCACGAAGAACGTGCCGTCCTCCTGCTGAATCTGATCGGCGTAACGGCTCTCCACGGAAGGTTTTGCCGCCGTTTTCGAGACACGTTTCAAAGAGACGTCACCATCCGAACGTTTTAGGGTGAGCATATAGCGTTTGCCGTTTTTAACGAACACCGCGCGATCGGTATAGACCGATTCCAAACGGAACCCGTCTATCTCTTCACCGACCTTCAAAATCCGGCCTTTGCCGCCGTTTTTGGCCACCATCGCCACTCCTCCGTCTCCCACGGCCGTCAGTAGCAGACGGTATCCCGTCATTCTCTCTTCCGTCGGCGCGACAGGCGCTTGCGAAACCCTCTTTTTCCCGTCCCAGGCCGAAGGAAGCGTCAACTTTACGGGATTCCCGTCCGTTTGCGGGCATGTCGAAACGGGAAGCGACGGAGGCAAAAAGAGCGCGACCAGCATGGCCGTCCCCCTGGCCGCCGCGGCGACTGTCAGGAGAACCAAAACGATCCTCCCGACTCCCGATCCGCTAAAAATCGCTTTCATACCGATACCTTTTTCCGTCAAAGGCCATGACGCCTCTCAATTCACCGCCCCTGCGAAGACGCCCCGAAGGGATCAGCGTCAAAGCGATATGCCGTTTCAAAAGATCCACACGCCCCTGAAGCGAACCGAAATCTCCCGTTGCCTCAAACGTACCGGAAAAAGGATGGAATACAGCCCTGTCCACCCGGTACTTCACCATGCCGGCCACCGTTCCGACCGGAAGCACCGAACGCAGTGTCACCCGGTCAATCCCCATGGAAACATTTTGTATCTTCGCCACCGGAACCCCCCGCGTCAAAACGGTAACACCCTGAAGCCGACACCCCGTCAATCCGCACGAAATCTCTTTGAAACAGAGCGTCACGCCTTCCCTGGCCAAGCGCCCGGTCAACAGGTAAACCAACCGCTCTTTCGGGAAAAATAGAAGCGTCAAACCCGCAAAGAGCGCAAACAGCGCTATCACCAACCCCGCTTTTGCCAGCCGGCCGTTCACAGCCGCACCTCCAGCCTCACCTGAACACCCGCTCCCGTCTTCTCAACGGCAATGCTGTCAGGAACCAGATGGGTTTGAAAAACGCGATTTAGGAAAATCTCAGCTTCCCGTTTATCCAATGTCGCCTCCAACACCCGCTTGCGTCCATCTTTATGCCGGGTATAGTTTACGCCTCGTCGTGTCAGGTAACGGATCAGGTTGTCCCACGCTTTTTGACGCGCCTTGAGCCCGTATTTCTTTCGCAACGCCTCATAACGGGTCATCCATTCTCCCCGCTCTTTCACCTTTAAAGAGAGGAGAGCGTTTTGACGGTCGAGCCATCCATGCCCAAGCGCCCAAAACAGCAACAGTCCGGCCAGAACGATCCAGAGACGACGCTCACTCACTCTTGCACCCTTTCGCCGTACAGGTCACGCTCTTTACCGTTCTTCCGGCCAACGCTCTGCCCAGATGCTCCCGTAACGTTTCTTCCCGCTTTTTCATCTTCTCATAAGAACCGATCATCGCTTTGATCTCATAAGTCGTCCGCTCGCTCCGCCACGTTTGCAAGCGTGACGCCAACGCCGCTTTTTCCTGAAAAGCGGCGGCAAAATCGAGTACCATCGCCACGGCCGACACGGCGATGGCCGTTTTCAACAGTCTCGTCCCGTTTCCGCCCTCTTTTCCTTTCTGCATAAAGGGCCGGGGCGCGACACACCCCGCACGCCCTGGCAAAGAGGGCGCTTCCGCTCCGGGCATCTCCAGCACGATACCGTTCAGCGCCACGGCCGCGCGGGATTCGTCCAGTCGAAAGGGCACGCAGTCGATCCACTGTTGCAAAAACCAGACCGGCTGCCCCGCCAACCCCTCACGCGCAAGCCTTTTCATCAACGCTTCGGCGTCATAGGCGTAACAGTCGTACCCCTCCCCGCGTCTGGCCACGAAAAGCGTATCGTACCGCTCCGGCCGGGGTTTTAGATAGGCGTCCGCCATCGCTTTGGCTTTGCGTAACGAAACACCGGGAAACGCGGCATGGGCGTACCAGTACATTGAAGGGGCCAGCACCACCCCTTCACCCTCGCCCAGCGTCACGCTCCCCTTTTCCCTCAGGTAAACCAATGCGATCCTTCACCATGTTCTTCGATTCGTAGAAATTCCCGCTATTTTAACATAGTTGTCATACGCGGCGTAACCGCAGGTATGTTAGAATAACGGCAATATCCAAAAGAACAATTTCACGACCAAGGAACGGCATGAGTGCGATCGGAAAAAAGAGATGGCGTAGCGGTTTTTCACTCCTGGAATTGATGATCGTCATCGTGATCCTCGGACTTCTCAGCGCCCTGGTACTGCCCAACCTGCTCGGCAAGGCGGAGCAGGCCAAAAGCAAACTGGTTTGCATCCAGATGAAGCAGATTGAAGAAGCGCTCAAGTCCTTTCGGTTCGACAACGGCGACTATCCCACGACGGAAGAGGGTCTGGCCGCGCTTTTGAGAAACCCCGATCCCGAAAAATACACAAATTACACGGCGGGCGGCTATCTCGACGGCAAAAGCGTGCCAAAAGATCCCTGGAAACACCCCTATATCTACATCAAAGAAGATGACGGCATCAACCTCATCAGCCTTGGAGCCGACGGTAAAGAGGGGGGTGAGGGCAACGCCGCGGATATTACGCTCAAATCGTGCAAAGTCCGCTGACCTTTTTGCGGCGGGGGTTTACCCTGCTGGAACTCCTACTGGTTGTTCTGATTATGGGTATCGCCTACGGCCTGCTTCTGAATACCTCTTTGTCACACACTTTCAAACCCCAGAAAAAGACGGATTTTGAGATGGACAATCCGCTGACCTACTTCAAAAAACTTCCGGGGTACGGCCATGCCCGCTTTGAACTTTATGTCCAGGAGAAAGGCGACCCGATACTGCTGCGCGACGGAGAGGCCGTGACATTCACGGGCCATCTTCCCAAAGCCCGCCCCTATACGTTGATGCCGGACGAATCTCTCGATCCCGCGGATCCCCAACCGGTGCGGATAGAGGGCAAAGAGTACCGCCCCCTCTACCGCCTGGTCTGCAATCGGGAAGGGCTTATGGAGCCGCTCATTCTTGAGACCGAAGAGGGATGGCTCTATATTCACCCTTTCCGCCCCACTGCCCGTTTTGTTAACAGCGCCGACCTCATCGCCCATATTCACGCGGAATCCTACCTCCCCGACAAGGCCGGATATGCCCGCTAAAAAGGCTTTCACGCTGATCGAGGTGCTCTTGGCCGTATTGCTGCTTTTTACCGCGGGACTCGCCCTGATGAAAATTCAGCGCCGTATCGTCGACGATCTGCAAACCGCGCGACACAAAGCCGTGCTGCTACAGACCGTCACCCCGGTGCTCTCTCTTCCGGTCGAGGCCCTGCGAAAAAGATCCACCCCCCTTTACCGCCTGGTGCGTTTCAAAACGTTACGGGACGACGAGATTTTCTTTCTCAAAAACCTGCGTATCACGGCCCGACGGGCCAAACCGCGACGCGAAACCCTCTTTGAGACCCTGCGGTATAACGTCTGGCCCGTCACCGTCTCCGATACGAAGGGCACCCTTCGTTTTATCAGGATCACGCCGTGAAACGGGGATTTACACTGATCGAGATGGTTGTCGCCGTCGTCCTGACCGGAATCCTATTTACAGCCATGTACGGATTGACGGACGCCCTTCGTTTCGACGTCCGGCACTATCGTGACCGCCTCAAGAAGAACGAAACGGGCCAGACTCTCTACAGTCTGCTGCTTCTGGATCTGACGGAGATACGGGAGAAACCCAAGGTGGAGCACGAAGCGGGATACGACCGCTTCGGCTTTCTCAGCGACCACTCCCTTTACGGCATCCCCCGTCCCTGGGTCTACTATTTCGTCAGCCAAAAGGAGCGTGCCCTGATCCGGGTAGAGTCGACCGAGCCCATTCGTTTTATCTCCCTGTCGGCCACCGCCACAAGACCCCTCTTTTTCGCCGACGTACTCGCCAGAGAGTGCGACTCCCTGCGGCTGGGAGAGCAGTTCGACCGTTATGACCTGCTCGTGCGATGCAAAGGGGTAGACCCCGTCGTCGCGACGATCCCCAAAGGAACCCCCTGATGCGAAAGGCCGTCGTTTTATACATGACCCTGGGGGTGATTTTGTTGATCGGTTCCGCGGTGTTGCTCCTGCTGCGTACCGAAAGCCGTTTCAAAGAGAGCGTGGAGAAGGAGGCGGCCTACGTACAGGGCACCTTGTTTATACGGGACATGAGCGAATACCTCCTCTCCAACGCCCTGACACCCGAAGAGATTTTCGGCGGCGCCGGTATACCCGTCGCCATGGCCCTGGATAGTATGGAGGGCACGGTTACCATCTACTCCGCCCAACGCAAAATCGACCTCAACACCTATCTCAAACATCTGGGAACCGACCAGCGCGCCTATGAGGCTTTTTTGAACTGGCTCGCCCAAAAAGGGTATAAAAACCCCTCTTTTCTTCTTGCCCTGCTGCTGGACACCCTGGACAAGGACCTCAACGAACGTGTCACGGGAAGTGAGTTGCGTTTGAAAGACCCCCGCTTCCAAAACGGCGCCGTCTTCCCCAAACGCTCCCTTCCGGCGATTTTTCGCGCCTATCGCCAACACACCCGCGACCGCAACGCCACGGCCCGCCCGTTCGATGAAAACTTCGGGTTCGACCCATTCTCATTCGACCTCAATTACGCCACCCTCGACCAGTTAATCCTCCTTTATCCCGATTTTCCCCGCGATCAACTGACCCGTGTGGCCGCCCATGACACCTTTTACAAAAGCGCCGACGATCTGCCGCTTCCCCCCGATCTGCGCAGAAAAATCCTCGCGCCCCGCTTCGGGATCACCCCGACCCTCAAAACCCAGACCCTCGAAGTCGTCATCGACTACACCTACCATCGGGAGTGGCAGAGCCGTATCTCCTTCTACCTCGCCACGGGAAAAAAGGCGAAAGTCTATCACCTGACTTTCCAACCCCTCGTTCCAATCGAAAACAGACAGGGAGAGACCCCTTGAAACCGCTGCTTAAACGCCTGATTGCGCTTCTTCTTCTGACACTGACGGCCATGACCCTTTTTCGGCTCTTTCTCTACTTCCGTTTTCTGCCGCCGGATACTCCGCCCGTCTCCATAACGGATATAGCCAAACTCCTCTTTTTCGGCGCCCGTCTGGATCTTTCGACCCTGGCGTATCTTTTTCTACCGCCGTTGCTGGCCCTTCTGGCCGCCCCTTCGGCGCCGGGCCCCGTCCGACGCGGCGGTTTGCGCATCTATTTCTTCATCGCGCTCAGCCTTCTGGGCGCCATCCTCTTCGCCGACGCCGCCTACTTCTCCTTTTTCGGCGGCCACATGACCCTGACAATCTTCGGGGTGTTTGATGACGACACCCGCGCCCTCTGGGCCATCGCCCGAAAAAACTACCCGGTATTCTCTATCATCGCCGTCGCCGCCTTTTTTCTCTCACTCCTTTGGATCGGCCTGGGTCGACTCTTCGACGTTCCCTCAAAACCAAAGGAAAACCGCGCGAAAACCCGGCTGTTGCTTCTTGCTCTCATACTCCTGGATCTCGCGGCGCTTAGGGGCAGTCTGGGAAAATACCCCATCTACCGCTGGAGCGAGGATGTGGTAGCCGACCGTTACGCCAACCAGATCTCCAAAAGCGCATTTTATGCCTTCGTTCGGGCCGTCAAACAGTATCGCAAGAGTAAATCGGGCCATGCCGATTACGCCAAACGAGTCGGCTGGCGCGGCACGACCGCCGCAGCCTACGCCGCGGTGGCCGAACACCCCTGCCCCAAAGCAACCCTCGCCTGCCTGCGCCGCGTTACCCCTCCCAACCCGGCCGCGAAGCGTCTGCGTCCCCATGTGGTGGTGATTATGGCCGAGAGCTTTGGTACCCCGATTCTGCGTTACCAAAGCCCCGATTTCGACATCATGGGGCGGCTCAAACCCCACTTTGAAAAAGATATTCTCTTTACCCGTTTCATCTCCACCGCCAACGGCACCATCGCCTCCATGGAGCCCACACTGCTCAACCTCACGGCCCTGCCCGGCTCCACCCCCTACGGCCAGGGCCCCTGCCAGACCCGCACCTTCCCCACCGCCGCCGCGATCGTCTACCAAAAGGCGGGGTACGAGACCACCTTCCTCTACGGCGGGGATCTTTCGTGGCGAAACGTGGGCAACTTCTTCGCCAGACAGGGATTCGAGCACGTTGAGGGCAGGGCCAAAATCGGCGCCGCGCTCCACCTTGACCCCAAAGATTACCACGACTGGGGCGTTTACGACCAGTTTCTCTACCGTTACATCCTGCGAAAACTCCAAAAAGCCCAAAAACCCCAA
>JAADEJ010000103.1 GCA_013153475.1 Campylobacterota bacterium | reverse complement strand
ATGCAAGGCAAACGGGGCCTCATCGTCGGGGTCGCCAACAACAAATCGATCGCCTACGGCATCGCCAAGGCGTGTAGAGAGCAGGGGGCCGAGCTGGCGTTTACCTACTTAAACGACGCGCTCAAAAAACGGGTGGAGCCCATCGCCCAGGAGCTTGGCAGTGATATGGTGTATGAGCTGGATGTAAGTAAACCGGAGCATTTCGAGGCGCTGGCCGAGGCGCTCAAAGAGAAGTGGGGCACGTTTGATTTTATTGTCCATGCCGTGGCGTTCGCGCCCAAAGAGGCGCTCTCCAATCCTTTTGTGGAGACCACCCGCGAAGCCTTTGGAGTGGCGATGGATATTTCGGTTTACAGTCTTATTGAGCTTTCGCGCCATATGTTGCCCATGCTGAATGAGGGGGCCTCCATCGTAACACTCAGCTACCTGGGCGCGGAGAAGTACATCCCCAACTACAACGTCATGGGTGTGGCCAAAGCGGCGCTGGAGGCGTCCGTGCGCTACCTGGCCGCCGATCTGGGGCCGCGCAAGAAGATCCGTGTCAACGCGATCAGCGCCGGGCCCATCAAAACCCTGGCCGCCAGCGGGATCGGGGATTTTCGCTTTATTCTCAAATGGAACGAGGCCAACGCACCGCTGCGCAACAATGTGACCATTGAAGAGGTGGGCAACAGCGCCATGTTTTTGCTCAGCCCCCTGGCCTCCGGCATCACCGGTGAGGTGCTCTATGTGGATGACGGCTACCATATGATGGGGATGGCCGCCGTGGATGAGGACGAGAACGGCAAGGCGGTTCTGAACTGGGATAAATTGAACCAAAAATAAACTCCAACAGGTAATATGAACACTTTAAAATAGTTAACCAAAGAAACAAAAGGTAAACGGAAGGTTAACAATTTAAGTGGGCGTTAAGGGCGGCGTGTGTTATAATGCCGCCTGCAAGCTAACTTAAAACAACCTAAGGAGTAGGTATGAAATTTGCAAAACTGAGCCTCGCGGCGCTGATGGCACTGGGTGTCAGCGCGTTCGCAACCGACGTCAAAGTAGACGGCGACGTTAAACTTTATTACGGCACCAACGATGCCGACGCATGGACAGGCGCGCTGCTGCCCCATCCCAACGGTGTACAGGATGACGGCACCACCGGCGGTGACCTGTTCGGTCAACACAACTCTTACGCCAACGCGGCGTTCCGCATCGGCCTGACCGCCAAAGATATGCCTGCCGGCCTGACCGGCCGCCTGAGCCTGACCTATCTGGACACGTTCGGTCTGGAAGACAGCATTGTCGATGACACCTGGGCCGGCAACGGCGTCGGCGCTTCCGTTTGGTTCGATGAAGCCAACCTGAAAGCGACGCTGTTTGACAAAACCACCGTCATCGCCGGTCGCCAATATCTCGATACCCCGCTGGTCTTCAGCGAAAAGTGGAACATCGCGGCCAACAGCTATGACGCGGCGGTTGTGGTTGATCAGCACATCGAGAAAACCGCGCTGGTTGCCGGTTGGATCTGGCGCTCCAACATCAACGGTGCCGCTACCGTTCAGGGTAACGACCGCATCGTAGGCGCACTGGGCGGCACTCCCACCCAGGAGTCCGCGTTTGACAACTATTTCGACACGTTCGGCAAACACGGCGCGTACGCGGTCGGTGCCGTTACCAACCTGATCCCTATGACCACTGCGCAGGCGTGGTACTACAATGTTGACAGTGTGGCTGACGCTTACTGGCTGCAAGCCGATGTCACCCCCGAAATCGGTGAGGGTATGAAACTGGTCATCGGCGGTCAGTTCGCAGGTACGCAACTGAGCGGCGGCGATGAAGACGCGACCGTTTGGGCTGCCAAAATCGGCGGTGAGTTCGCCGGCCTGAAACTGAGCGCGGCTTACTCTTCTGTTGATGAAGGTGATCTGGGCTTTGCCAACGTAGGCGGCGCGCAATCCAAACTCTACACCGAAGCGTGGTGGAACTACGGTTATGTTTCCGCGCCCGATACCGACGCGGTCAACGTAACGGCTGAGTACAGCTTTGCCGACATTGCCGACTTTGGCGCGTACTACACCGCAACCGACAGCAACGATCAGGGACGTGACCTGACCGAATTCGCTCTGACCGTCGGTAAAAACTTCGGCGCGTTCGATACCATGCTGGCTTATGTCTACACCGATGCCGAAGATCAAAACAACGACGACAGCTACAACACGCTGCAAGTCTACCTGACCTACAACTTCTAATCATTCGGAAGTTTGGGTTTTCAGGCCGCGCTCCTTCGGGAGGCGGCCTTTTTTTATGGCCGATGGGGTATAATCGGTTTTAAAAAAGGGTTGCCGATGAGAGGATGGATGGGGTTGCTTTTGGCCGTGACACTGACGGCGGGGCAGTACGCGACGCTCAAAGACGGGACGGTCATTATATTAAAAGATGACGGGACGTGGGAGAAGGTAACGCCGCAAAAAAGCGTACCCAAAGTTGGTCAACCCCAAGCCGAGGCTGTCAATGCCCCGGCGCAAGAAAAGGTCCAACCGCGACAGGGCGAAAAAGTCGTCGATCCCCTGGCGGCCCGTTATGCCGAACGCCTGCAGGGGCTATGGCGAAGCGATGACGGCCGGGAACGGTTGGAAATTTCGGGTAAACGGGCTCTTTTCGTTTCGGGGCGCACCCGTAGGGGCGGGCCTTTTGAGATCGAAAAGATCGACGCGCAAAAAGGGGCCTTTACGCTGGTGATCGGCGAGACGGAGAGGGTGGGGAAATTCGCCTTCGGCGGTATGCGGCGCAGGTTCGTTTTTGAGGGTGCCGACAAGCTGGTGGACCCTGAGGGCGGGCTGTTGCCCGTTACGTTGCGGCGTCAAAAACGGTAGGTCGTATGGGGCTTTTGGGGCGCAAACTTCTCTATATCGCGGGGATGCTTCTGCTCATCTCTCTTATCTCTTTTTTGGCGGTGCATGCCGCGCCCAACTCCTTTTTTTCCGCCGGGGAGCTCAACCCCAACATCGACAAAGAGGCCATCGCCCATCTCAAGGCGGTCTACGGGCTGGATAAACCGTTATGGGAGCAGTATTTGCGGTGGATCTGGGCTTTGTTGCATCTGGATTTCGGCCTCTCTTTTGCCAGCGGCAAGCCGGTATCGCAGGAGATTCTTTCCCGTCTGCCCATCACGCTGACACTCAACCTGCTCTCCATGACAGCCGTTTTTTTTCTGGCCCTGCGTCTTGGCATCTCAGCGGCGTTTGCCCATGAACAGACCAAAGACAGGGCCGTCAAGCAGATTTCGCTCATAAGTTTTGCCATGCCCTCGTTTTACCTGGCGCTCCTGCTCATTCTCTTTTTTGCCCTGAAACTGGGGTGGTTTCCCATTAGCGGGCTTCAAAGCGTGGAGCCTAAAAGCGGGCTTTGGCGCTGGGTCGATTACGCCTGGCACCTGGCATTGCCGCTTTTTGTCATGATCTTTGGGGGCATCGGCGGTTTGACCATGTATGTGCGATCCTTGACGTTGGAGATTTTAAAGAGTGATTACATCTTCTTCGCCAGGGCCCGGGGCATAGATGAGGCGACCATCCGTCGCCGTTTTGTACGCCCCAACCTTCTGCCAAGCTTTATTACCATTCTGGGACTCTCTTTGCCCGGGATTATCGGCGGCAGCGTCATCATCGAGAGTATCTTTTCCATCAACGGCATGGGGCTTCTGTTTTACCAGTCGGCCCTGAGCCGGGACTACCCGGTGATTATGGGGATTTTGATTATTACCGCCTTTTTGACGTTGTTGGGTAACGTGCTGGCGGATTTGGCGCTCCTGCGGCTCAACCCCTACGCGAAGCGGGAGTGATTTATGCGGCTTCTATGGGTTGAAGAAGGTAGATTTTGGCCAGTTTTTTCGCTTCGTCGATCGCCTCGTCGGCGAGTAGCCTTCTGATATGATCAAGTTTTTTCGCCTCTTCGAGCTCAAGGTAGGGGGACCAGCCTTCCGGCGAATCGAGTAGCTCGATCTCTACCTCTGCCGCGTATTTTCCCTGGTGAATCAGTTTGACGGTGCGGCGCTTCGTCACGGTCGCCTCCTTTTGAAATCTTTTGACCATCTCTTTGGATCGGGACGGTATGCCGTTATCAAAACGGCGGGTTCCTTATGGCCTTTTGGAATACCCCAGACCACATGAACGGGGCGCTTTTTCGGTTTATTTTATCAAAAGAGAGACCGCCCAAAAGAGGGCGGCGGGGTATGAGGCGGGAAATCACTCCCCAAAGAGCGCTTTGAGGGCGTCGGGGTTGGCGGGTTTGTCCTCTTCGAACCCTTCGACGGTGGCGCCGGCGACGGTGCCGGCCACTTCGGTCAGCTCAATCTGGTAGCCGGTGAGCATGGAAGCGAGGCGAATGTTGATGCCGCTTCGGCCGATGGCTTTGGATTTTTGATCCGAAGGGAGGGTAACGTGGGCCACGTCATCTTCGATCTTGACACTGTTGATAATGGCGGGGCTAAGTGCTCTTGCCACGAAAATTTCGGGAATGGGAGAGTATTCGATGCAGTCAATACTCTCGCCGTGAAGCTCCTGGCTGACGGCGTTGATGCGCACGCCTTTGACCCCCACGGTGGCGCCGACGGGATCGACGTTGGGGCTAAGGGCCGTCAGGGCCACTTTGGCCCGCTCCCCCGGAATGCGGGCCGATTTTTCAATCAGCACCAGGCCGTCCTGGATCTCGGGGACCTCCTGTTTGAGCAGTTCTTCAAGGAATTTGGGCATGGTGCGGGAGATCTCCAGGTGGATGCCGAATTTCTTGTCAATACCCACGTAACGCAAAATTCCCTTGATCGTCTCGCCTACCCGGAAGGATTCGCCCTTGATCCGGTTGCGCTTGGGCAGGACCGCCCGCACTTCATCGATTTCAATGTAGGTGTTCTGCTCGCTGTCAACCCGGGTGACCGGGCCGCTGACGATGGTGCCGATCATGCTTTTGTATTTGTTGAACATCTGCTCTTCGACAAAGCGTTGGATATGAAACTCGATCTCATGGTAAAGCGCCGCCGCGGCGCTTCGGCCGTACTCTTCGAGGTTGATCGGCTCGCCGGTCAGCTCGTCGCCCACTTCCGCGTCGGGGTCGATCTCTTTGGCCTCATCAAGGGTGATATATTTTTCGGGCTCCTCCTCCAGGCGGGGGTCGTCGTCGGATACGACGGTGATCTTTTGGCGCAGGATATAGGTTTTGCTCTTTTCGTCAATCTCCGCGTCGTAGTCGCACTCTTGGCAGATGACACGGCGGGCGGTCTGAATGAGCGCCGTTTTGAAAGCCTCTTTGGCCGATTCGGGCGGCAGGCCCTTTTCATGGGCAATAGAGTCGATAATATCTACAATCTTTTCCATTTCGTGACAGTTCCTTTTTTCTATTGTTTTTCGGGATTTCTTTGAGCGTTTGGAAGATTTCGCGGTCGTTTGAGGCGGTAATTATACTGAAAGCAATCTTTAACATTTATAAAAATTTTACCACTCTTTGGCTATAATCGGGCAACTATGATGCTCTTTGCAATGAGGAAACCGACATGGAACTGAAAGCCGCACGAACCGAACTGAACGCCAAGCCCAAGACGATCACCCTGGAAAAGATCGAAAAAGCCCTGGAAAAAGAGGGGCAGAAGATCTTCTATTTCGACCGCGAAAACTCCCACAAAGACCTGATGGAGATGGTGGAGTATTTTGAGGGCAAGGGGCTGAGTGTCTATTTCCGCGAGATCCGCTACGGCCTGGACGAGAACGACTACCTGTATGAGGTGCACCTGCTGGTGTGACATGAGCCGCAAAACCTTCTACATCGAAACCCTCGGTTGCGCCATGAACGTGCGCGACAGCGAACACATGGTGGCCGAGTTGACCCAAAAAGCCGGCTATGAGCCCGCCGATCGCCTTGAAGAGGCCGATCTGATTCTTATTAACACCTGTAGCGTGCGCGAAAAGCCGGTCAATAAGCTTTTCAGTGAGATCGGCAGTTTCAACAAGCGCAAGAAAGCCGGCGCCAAAATCGGTGTCTGCGGTTGCACCGCCAGCCATTTGGGGGAAGAGATCATCAAACGCGCCCCCTTCGTCGATTTTGTGCTGGGGGCCAGGAATGTGAGTAAGATTACCGACGTCATCCACCGTCCCAAAGCGGTGGAGGTCGATATTGACCACGACGAGAGTCAATACGCCTTTGGCGAGTTTCGCGCCTCTCCTTACAAGGCTTATGTGAATATCTCCATCGGGTGTGATAAAAAGTGCACCTTCTGCATTGTCCCCCATACCCGGGGTGAGGAGATCTCCATCCCCGCCGAACTGATTGTGCGCGAAGCCCGCAAGGCGGCCGAGAGCGGCGCCAAAGAGATCTTTTTGCTGGGCCAAAACGTCAACAACTACGGCCGGCGCTTCAGCGGCGAGCACCCCAAGACCACCTTTACCGACCTGCTGAAGATGGTCAGCGACATCGAGGCGGTGGAGCGCATCCGCTTCACCTCACCCCACCCTCTGCATATGGATGACGCCTTTTTGGAGGAGTTTGCCCGTAATCCCAAAATCTGCAAATCGATGCATATGCCCCTGCAAAGCGGCTCCAGCAGGATTTTGAAAGCGATGAAGCGGGGCTATACCAAGGAGTGGTTTTTAAATCGCGCCCAGAAACTGCGCCAAATGGTGCCGGGCGTGACCATCAGCACCGATATCATCGTCGCCTTCCCCGGCGAGACGGAGGAGGATTTCGAGGAGACGATGGCGGTGCTGGAGGCGGTGCGATTTGAGCAGGTCTTTAGCTTCAAATACTCTCCCAGGCCGCTGACGCCCGCGCAAAACTATCCCGACCAGGTGCCCGACGAAATCGCCAGCGCGCGGCTAACTCGCCTCCAAAGCCGCCACAACGAGATGCTGGACGCAATGAAAAAGGAGCGGGAGGGGCAGGTGCACACGGTCTATTTTGAGGAGCTGCGTCCGGGTAACACGGTGGCGGGCCGCAGTGACAACAACCTGCTCATTACCGTACCCGGCAGTGAGGAACTGCTGGGCACTATGCGTCAAGTCCGCATTACCGAGGCGGGCCGCACCAGCCACCGCGGAGAGGTTATTGCGTAAACGGTTGCTTCGCCGCCTGGCGGTCTGGCTGATTCCGCCTCTTGGCTGGGGCATCATGTGGTTTTTGTATCTGACCAACCGTAAAGTGTGGCGTTTTGAGGCGCCCGTGCCCAGCGGGCCTTTCGTGGTGCTCTTTTGGCACGGCGAACTGCTGATGGCTCCCTTCATCTTCAAAAAAGCCCGTCCCGATACCACCGTCAACGTCATGATCAGCGACCATTTTGACGGGGAGATCATTACCCGTATCATCGCGCCCTTCGGTCTTAAGACCGTGCGCGGCTCCAGCCGCAAAGGGGCCGCCAAGGCGCTTATTGGCGCCATTCGGAAGGTGAAAGAGGGCCAGAGCGTGGGGATTACCCCCGACGGCCCCAAAGGGCCGCGCCACAGCGTGGGCGACGGGGCCGTGACCATCGCCCAAAAAGCGCGAATTCCCGTGATTGTGCTTAATTGCCGCCCATCCCGCTATTGGCAATTGAAGAGCTGGGACAGGTTTGTCATTCCCAAGCCTTTCGGCCGTATTGAGTACCACATGAGCGCCCCGATGGATCTGACCGGATTGGAAAAAGAAGAGGCGCGCGCGTTGATACGCGAAAGGATGTTACGCCATGCGGTCTAAACCCCTTTGGTTGACGCTCCCGCTGCTGATGTTGGCGGCGCTGGGTATATTCGCCTGGACGAATCCCTCTTATCAAAAGGCTTTCGAGGCCAAATGGTACTATGTGACGGGTGATTATGAAAACGCCTACCGTTTGGCGTCGGAAGCCTATGCGATGGACCGTTACAACCGTATGGCCCTGACCATCGTGCAGCAGACGCGGGTTGCCAGAAAGTATCTGGCCTACATACGGGAGGGGGAGGATTTTTTGCGCCGGATCGAAAAGATGGTTGACGGCGGGGCGCTTGGCCGGGCGGATCGGGCACGGATTGCCATGATGTGCGAGGTGATGCTGGATCGTTACAAAACCCTTTCGGCCACGCCGCTGACCGATGAGGCGCTGGTACGTCGCGCCGCCAAAGTACGGGATGAGTTTGCGACCCTCTACCGCTCCTTAAGCAAAAATAGTTTAAGATAATTACCAAACAACGCAAAGGGTATGGGTGGGTAAGCTTCAGCGATACTTCTGGCCAAAGAGCCTGCTACTCTTCTACCTCCGTGACGAGACGATCGAGGCGGCATTCGGCTACCTGGAGAAGGATGGTCCCGATCTGGTGGAGAGGCGTCGTTTCGGCCCCGGGGAGAAGGGGCGTTTTGAGGCGTGGTATCGGGAGCTGGCCGAGATCTATCCCCAGACCTATGTGGGAACCTTTCTGGAGACCGTCAAGCAGGGGGCTTTTCCCGGATGCGGGCCGAGAGCCTGGCAGATGTTTGGAATCGAGAGCGCTTTGAACAACGTGGTGTGTATTGACGGAAAATGGAGCGCCTATGTCTCCTCGGTGGAGATGAAGTGGTTCGAGCAGCGTTTCAAAGCGATGACCTTCGACTACCTTTTCTCCCCTTTTGTGTTGTTGTATACCAGTATCAGGCGCCATGAAACGTGGCGGCGGCAGTGTTGTTGCGCCGTGTTGCACCGCAAGGGACTCGCTTTTTTGGTGATTGTCTCACCGGATGAGGGTTTTTGCTATGCCCAGGCGTTGGCGTTGGGAAGCGGGGACGCGGTGCTCGACGGTACGTTGGCGACGGACGAGACGGAGGAAGAGCTGGCTTTCGATCTGGATATGCTGGATGAGGAGGATGTGGAGCCCATCGAGGATGTGGACGTTTTCGGGGAGTTCAAGGAAGAGAGCGGAGAGTCGGCCGAGAGTGAGGCGGGTGACGAGAACGCGTTGGAGATGCTGGAGTACAACCTGAACTTTTTCGAGGCGATCAAGGAGGCGATCGAGCGTTTTTATAAAGATGACCGCTATCCCCGGGCCTTCGTGGAGCGGGTGGTGCTCTACGATCTGGAAGAGACAGGAGACGATTTTGTCCGCTACGTCGAAGACGAACTCTTTATGGAAGGGGCCGTGGTGCATGCCGATCCTCTGCAGATCATGGCCGAACTGGTAGCCGAGGAGGGGGCGTGATGCGTTACAGTTTCATTCATCCCAAGCCCAAACGGCGCCTGGACAGGGAGAGTCGTCTTTTGGGGGTCTTTTTTGTCATTACCCTCTTGATGGTGGTGGGTTTTTCACTCTTTTTGTGGATCAAAAAGGGTATGTTGGTCGATGAGATAGGTCAAATGGATGGGGAGATTCGTCATTTCAAGGAGGAGCGGGCCGATTACAACCGGCAGATCGAGCGGATTTTGGCCCTAAGCGGTAAATATGAAGCGATCCAGACCGGCAACACCCTGCTTAAAGAGAGTATCCGCAACCTGTTTGACCTGGTGCCCGATCAGATTACCCTGACCAAGGCGATGCTCAATCGTGACGGCCTGGTGCTGTATGGGGTGACGCCGACCAAAGAGGTTTACAACTATCTTTTGCTGGCGCCGCTTAAATCGGTATTTCAGCGCAATACCACCACCTTCTATCCTTTGAAAAACGGATGGTGGCGATTTGTGTCGGTTAACGAGGGCAGCATGGAAAGCGGGGAGGAAGAATGAACCTCAAAGAGATACGGCTGATCCGGCTTTTGACGGGCATTCTGGTCTACCTCACCGTGCTGTTTATTTTGATTTTCGCCCTGGCGATTCCGGCGGTCAAGGCTTACAAAAGCGCGCGGGAGGATTACCTGGCCCAAAAGCACCGTTATGAGAGCGCCAAAGCCCGGTACGATACCGTTTTTGAGCGCTATAAAAATCTGAAAGTCAAACACCGCAAGATTCTGGAGGCGTTCGAGAACCGTTGGGATGAGGCGCGTTTTGTGACGGCGGCAAAAAACTATTTCGACACTTTCACCATGCGCCTGCTGGAAAACAACACGACCGAGGGGCGTTACCGTATCTACGAAATCAGCGCCAAAACCAGTATGGATACGCCCCGAAAGTTCTACAATTTCCTGGATGCTTTGCCCAATATGCCCTATGTGGTGGCCGCCGACTTTCCCATCGCCTTTCAGGCGGTGGATAACCGGACCATCGAAGGGGTGTTTCGCGTGCGGGTTTACGAGGAAAGAAGCGAAAACAACGCCTCCAACTCTTCTGACGCCAACGCCTCAAAAAGGTAGCCCCTCACAATCGGCGGCACCTTGGCCCTGCGGCACCGCTCTTTGAAACTTTTGGGCATGACGGCCCGGCGGTAGGGGGTGATCCAAAGCCTTTCGGGTTGCGTCGCCACGGCCCAGCGTCCGCCCCCGACCCCCGCTTTTTGTCGGGCCAGCTCCGCCTTTTGCGCGGCGCCGGCGACATAGCCTCTTTTTTTTAACTCCCGATCGATACGCCTTAG
>JAADEJ010000088.1 GCA_013153475.1 Campylobacterota bacterium | reverse complement strand
AAGCACGGCAGTTTCATTCAGATTGACGGCATGAAATTCTATTTGAAACAGTTTCATTTCCATACCCCCAGCGAAAACACCATTGACGGCCGCTATTTTCCCATGGAGGCGCACTTTGTCCATGTGGATGACGCCGGCAACATCGCCGTGGTGGCGGTGATGTTCAAATACGGCAAAACCAACGAGGCCCTGCAACGCTTTTGGGACAGGATGCCCGCTGACGAAGGCGCCAAGCGCTACATTAACGAAAGCGCCAAGGTGGTCACGGCGCTTCTGCCCAAAAAACGGGACTACTACCGCTTCAACGGCTCGCTTACCACACCGCCCTGTAGTGAAGGGGTGCGATGGTTCGTGATGAAACAGCCCCTGGAGGTCTCCAAAGAGCAGGTGGCGCAGTTTGAGAAGGTGATGGGCGGGCCCAACAACCGGCCGGTACAGCCCTTCAACGCCCGTATGCTTTTGAAATAATGCAAGACCCTTTTGACGTGCTGTCCCGCCGGGCGACTCGTCAAAAACCCTTTCGCCCCCGGTGTAAAGCGTGCCGTACCAACCGGCATGTCATTCCCGTCGTCTACAGCCGGGAGATTGACGAGGCGCTTCTGGCCGCCGAAAGGGCGGGGGAGCTTCGCGTCGGCGGCTCGGCCCGCGGTGTGGACGCCCCCAACTGGTACTGCCGTCACTGCGGCGCCCTCTTTCAGCGCTAGATTTAAACCCCTCTTCAACTTCCTGCGAAAAGCCTCTTTTTATGGCAACCGTTGTACAATCAGACAAAATTTTGGGAAAGTAGGAGCATGGTAAGAGTCGCACTGTGCTGTTTATTGGCCGTAGCGGGATGGGCCCAGACGCACCGGGCCCAACTGCAACCTTATGAACGCTATCTCATTCGGGCCGCCGTGGCGGGTCAGGTGGTAGCGGCCGATGAGTCCATGGAGGGCAAGCGGGCCGATGGCCGGGCGGTGGTACGGTTGGATGATAGGGTGGACAGGGCCCAGTTGGTCTCGCTGGAAAGTACCCTCAAATCCTTGCGCAAAAGCCTGGAATTGACCGAAGAGATGGCCAAAAACCAGCAGGGTGTCTATCGGCGTCAGAAACGCTATTATGAGCGGATCAAAGGGCTTAAAACCAAGTCCAAGACGGAAAAGGACAAGGTCTTCGCCTCCCAGGCGTCGGCGCTGAACCAGTGGTTGAGCCTGGATGACAAAGCCGCCGCCCTGCGCCGGCAGATCGCCGATACCCGCTACAGGATCGCCCTGCTTAAAGATCGCATTGACAAAAAGCGTATCCGCCCGATTGAAGGGGCGGTGGTTTACAAGGTGGCGGTGCGCCGGGGCGATTATGTCAACCCCGGCACACTGCTCATGACCGCGGTCGATCTTTCCAAAGGGCGCCTGGTGCTCTATCTGGACTCAGCGGAGGCTCGCCGGGCCAAAGAGGCGACCGTCTATATCGACGGCAAAGCGACAAACCTGAAAGTTTCCAAACTGATCCCCGTGGCCGATGAGACCCATCTGGCCTCCTACCGGGCCGAGATCGTGGTGCCGCGCCCCCCCGGGGGGCTCTTTTCCAAACTGGTCACGGTTGAACTGAAATAAGGAGTCTTATGAAAACGACCGCCTGTCCCCTGGATTGTTATGACGCCTGCGCCGTGGTGGTGGACAGGGAGAGCCTGAAGATGACGGGCGTGCCCGACCACCCCTATACCCGCGGGGCGCTCTGCCCCCACCTAAACCGCCATTTTCCCGAAGCCGAGCGGATTCTTACGCCGCGGGTGGACGGCAAAGAGGTTACCATGCAAGCGGCGCTGGAGGCGGTGGCGGACGCGATCAAAGAGGCGGGTCCCGAGAAGTTCCTGCTCTATCGCGGTAGCGGTAACGTGGGGCTGATGCAACGCGTGACCGAAACCTTTACCGCCCTGTACGGCGGATGGACCACCGACGGCTCCCTTTGCGACGGTTCGGGCCAGGCCGGCGTGGAGGCGGGCCGGGGCGTGAGCCTGCCGGTGGCCCACGAAGCGCTTGAGAAGGCCCAAACCGTTATTGTCTGGGGGCGCAACGCCTCGGTGACAAACCGCCATATTCTGCCCATGCTGGCGGGCAAAAAGGTGGTGGTGATCGACCCGGTGCGCACCGAGCTGGCCAAACAGGCCGACCTCTTTTTGCAGATCCGCCCCCGAAGCGATTTTTATCTGGCGACACTCATCTCCCGCTTTCTCTATATGGAGGAGATGGTAGATGAAGCGTACCTTGAGAACCGTTGCGAGGACGGGGAGTGGTATGAGGGCTTTTTACGCAAGTTCATGGTGAACGCCGGGCTCAAAAAGTGCGGCATCACTCTGGATGACCTGGGCGATCTGCTCTATGCCGTCAAGGATCGGCGCACGGTGATTCTGGTGGGCACGGGGGTGCAAAAATACTCCATCGGCGACCAGGTTTTGCAGGCCATTGACGGCATCGGGGCGTTGATGGGGTGGTTTGGCAAAGAGGGATGCGGTATCGATTTTCTGGGTGACTCCATGGCCGGTCTGAAAGAGCCCTTTGCCTACTCCCCCAAAAAGGTGGCCAAGCCCGACGCCCCCTTTGGCCGTTTCACGACGGTTTTGGTGCAGGGCGCCAACCCCCTGGCCCAGATGCCGGGAGGCGCGCGGGTGCGCAAAGAGATGGAACAGGTCAAAAACCTGATCTACTTCGGTCTTTACGAGAACGAGACGAGTGAGCGGGCGCGCATTGTGCTTCCGGCCAAAACCTTCTTGGAAAAAGAGGACCTGCGTCTTGGCTACGCCCACCCCTGGATCCAGCCCATGCCCACGGTCAAGGCGTCGGAGATCGGCATCAGCGAGTACAGGTTGACACGCTACCTTTGTGAGGCTTTCGGCCTGACGGGCCTGAAAGGCGAGAGTGATTACATCAGCGCCGTCACCGCCCAGTGCGACGCCGTGGAGGGGCGCTACCGCTCACCCGCTTATCGCCAGACCCCTTACGCCGAGGGGTTTGAGACCGACAGCGGCCGTTTTGAGTTTCTGGAAGAGTTTGAGGATGATTTTGACGACGAGATCGAGGGGTTGTGGCTCATTACCCCCAAAAGTCCCAGGTCGCTCAACTCCCAGTTCCGGCGCGAATCCCACGTTTATGTGCATCCCGCCCACGGCTTCAAGGAGGATGAGCGGGTAAGGGTGGTAAGCGAGTACGGCGAAGTGACCCTGCCGGTCGGTTTGCATGAGGGGCTTCGTGAAGATTGCGTGCTCATCTACAGCGGCACGCCGGGGGTGAACGACCTCACCCCGCCCATCAAAAGCCTCTTTGGCAAGAGCGCCTGCTATCAGGAGGTCAAAGTTACATTGGAGAGAGTCTCATGAATATCAAAGAACTGGATCAAACCTACGTTTTGCCCACCTACGCCCGCAACTACGACGCCCAATTCGTGCGGGGCGACAACGCCATGCTCTATGACGTCAACGGGCGCGATTATGTCGATTTCGGTAGCGGTATCGCCGTCTGTAGCGTCGGCCACGCCAACCCCAGGCTGGCGCGGGCGCTTTGCGAGCAGGCCCAGACACTTATTCACACCTCCAACCTCTATCCCATCGCCCCCCAGGCACAGCTGGCCGAGCGGTTGGCGAAACTGACGGGCTTGGACGCGCGGACCTTTTTCGCCAACAGCGGGGCCGAGGCCAATGAGGGGGCCATCAAGATCGCCCGCCGATACGGCACCGATGAGAAGGGCAACGTCAAACGCTACAAGATCATCACCCTGGAGCACTCCTTCCACGGCCGTACCATCACGGCGCTCAAAGCGACGGGCCAGGAGGCCATGCACACCTATTTCGGCCCCTTTCCCGACGGCTTTGTCTACGCCAAAGACCTGGCGCAGATCTATGAGCTGATTGACGAGCATACCGTGGGGGTGATGATTGAACTGGTGCAGGGCGAGGGGGGCGTGCAACCCATGCCCAAAACGGCGGTGCAAGAGCTGGCGCGGGAGCTGAAAGCGCGCGATATTTTGCTGATTGTCGATGAGGTGCAAACCGGCATCTACCGTACCGGCGAGGTGCTGGCGAGCAACTACTACAACATTACGCCCGACATTGTCACCCTTGCCAAGGGGCTGGGCGGCGGCGTGCCCATCGGCGCGGTGATGACCACCCATAAAGATATTCTCAAACCCGGTGATCACGGCTCAACCTTTGGCGGCAACTTCCTTTCGACCCGCGCGGCGCTGGAGGTGCTGGATATTTTGCAAGAGCACAAAGAAAAGGGCGCGTTGCAAAAGCTCATAGAGAGCTTCCGCGTCAGGCTTCAAAGCTATGTGACCCGCTACCCCGAATGGTTTGAGAAAGAGGTGGGCGTGGGGCTGATGCGGGGCCTGCGCGTCAAAGAGGGCAAGTCTGCCGGCGCCGTGGTGAACGCGGCTTTCAAAGAGGGGCTGGTACTGCTAAAAGCCGGCCGAAACACCGTGCGGTTTTTGCCCGTTTTGACCATGACAGAGGAGGAGACGGCCCTTGGCTTTGAACGCCTTGACGCGGCCATGGCTGCTTTGTAGTCTGCTTCTTCTGCCTTTGTGGGCGCAAAAGGGAGAAGAGCGACTGCTCTCATCACTCAAAGAGGAGTCGTTGCGGCTTCAATCGGTCAAAAACGCCGCCGACAGTACCCAGTTGGCGTTGAGCTGGATATCTCCCGTGTCGCTGGGGTATGTAGACAGCAGAAACAATCAGTACGACACCACCCAACGCAGGCGGGAGCTGACGGTAACGGTCGATCAGCCCATCTTCAAAAGCGGCGGCATCTGGGAAGCGATCCAATACGCCAAAGCGAGTCGAAAGGTGGGAGAGCTTGGCATTGAACAGCAAAGAAGAGCGCTCATCAAAGAGGTGATCGCCACCCTTTTTAACTTCAGGAAAAACCGCCTGCAGATTCAAAAACAGAAGCTTCTAATCGCCAATGACCGGATCGATATTCTGCGCAAAAAAGAGCAGTATTTAAGCGGAGACCTGGACAGCGGTTTTCTGGATCAGGCCATTTTGCAAAAAAACCGCGACAGCCTGACGCTCTATACACTGCAGGATACCTCCGCCCAGCTTGAGAAGAGTTTTAAAGATCTCAGCGACGCCGACCCCTCCTCGGTGAAACTGCCGCATTTTACCCTGATGCCCAAAGCGCGGTTTTTAAAACACCACATCGACCTGGCCCTGCAAAAGGAGCGCATCTCGCAGGCTTCCCGCTACGCCGCCATGACCCTTTCGCGCTACCTGCCCACCCTTTCGGTTCAGGCAAGCTATATCAAACCGTATGAGAACAACTATCTTTTCAGCGGCGGTTCTTTGCCTGAGGGGGGCGATGATTACTATACCTACGGGTTTCGGATCTCAATGCCGCTGGATGTTACCGCGCCCTTTACGGTCGAGTCGGCCCGGGCGCAGGCGTTGGCGGAGCGCAACGCCCTGCTGGACAAACGGCGGGAAGCCGATAACGCCTATGAGGCCGCCATGCGCCGGATTGAGGCGATTGATCGGATGATCGCCCTTGCCAGGGAGGACGCGAAGCTCTACGCTTCATTGTTAAAGAGCACCAGGGAGCAGGTCGAGGCGGGGGAGAAGACCGACTATGATCTTCAAACCATGGCAAACTCCCTGAAGATCCGCCGGCTGGATCAGGAGATTTACGAGATACAAAAGCAGTTGGTACTGCTGGAGCTCTACGCCAAAAGCTATGAGGATAGGAAGTGATGGAAAGAATCGCCTTTAGCGAGTATATGCGCCGCTGGCTTTACGGACCGGGCGGGTACTACAGCCGTTTCAAGGCCATCGGCAAAGAGGGGGACTTTTACACGGCGGTGAGTACCAGCCGGTTTTTCGGGGCGACCATCGCGCATGCCATGATTGACAGGATTCGCCGGGGGGAACTGCCCGCCGATCTTTTACTGCTGGAGATCGGGGCGCACCAGGGGTATCTTTTGGGGGATATGATCGAGTGGATCGCCCAGGAGGCGCCCGCTTTTTTGCCGACCATGCGTTTTGGCATCGTGGAGCGGTTTGAGAGCCTAAGAAAGAGCCAGCGTGACTACTTCGCCCGGCGTTTCGGCGAAGATGTGAAACTGGAGCATTTTGGCGCGCCCGAAGAGGTTGAGGCCGAGGCGGTCTATGCCGTGGCCAACGAGATTTTCGACGCTTTCCCCTGCGACCTGCACTACCGGGGCAAGACCGCCCTGGTGGATTTGCAGACCCATGAGGTCTTTTTTGAAGGGGAAGATGAAGAGGTGTTGGCACTGGCCAAGCGATACGGCCAGCCCAAGGGGGAGGTGGCCAGGGGCTATGAGGCGTTTGCGCTTGCCATGGCGAAGATGCGAACGAAAAAGCTCTGTTTTATCACCTTTGACTACGGCGAAAAGGAGGCCCGTACCGACTTTTCACTGCGTATCTACCACAAGCATCAGGTCTATCCCTTTTTTGAGGAGGGGTTGGATAGGTCAAAGCTTTTCGGGGTGTCGGATTTGACGTATGATGTCAATTTTTCCCATCTTTTCGACGCTTTTGAGGGCGCCGGTTTTAAACGGACGGGGTATGCCACCCAACTGCGGGCGCTGACGGAGATGGGCCTGCCCGAACTGCTTGAGATGCTGGCCAAACTGGGGGATAGAACCCTCTATATGCGGGAGTTGAACAAAATCAAGACCCTCATCGACCCGCAGTTGATGGGCGAGCGGTTCAAGATGGCCGCCTTTGAACGGGAGGAGAGGTGAGGATCGTTTTGGGTGTGTGGCTCCTGGCGCTTGGGCTTTTGGCCGAAGGCGTCAACGGCTGGGGGCCTTTGCATGAGGCGGTGTATGAGCAGAACCTAAGCAAAGTAGCAAAGCTCATCCGACATGGAGCCGGGGTAGAGACAGCCTCCAAGGCGGGCATAACCCCCTTGCATATGGCCGTTAAGCTCAGAAACCCCCGCATCACAGCCTACCTGCTTGAACACGGGGCCGACGTGGACGCCCAGGACGGGCGGGGCAATACCCCTCTGCTCTATGCCGTAGCCCAGCGGCGGGAGGGGCTGGTGCGATTACTGCTTGGACACGGTGCCGACATCAACCTGCCCAACGACGCCGGCATTACGCCCCTGCACCAGGCGGCTTACGCAAACGCTTACCGCATTGTGGAGCTACTGCTTAAAAACGGGGCCGATCCCAACGCGTTGGATCGCAACGGTTTGAGTCCCTGTCGCCTGGCCTACCTCAAAGGGCGCTACGCCATGGCCGACTATCTAAAGAGCTGGACGCGCCAAACCTGCGCGCCCGCCATAGAAAACCCGAAAAAGAAGGAGACGCGATGAGAGTGACGGTAAACGGGGAAAAAAAAGAGTTTCAAGAGGGCGTGAGCCTGGCGCAGATCATGAGAGAACTCGGTATTTTGGAAAAGGTGATGGCCGCCGCCGTCAATATGGAGGTGGTGAAAAAGGAGGCGTGGGAGAGTTTTCAACCCAAAGAGGGGGATAAGATCGAACTGCTTCACTTTGTGGGGGGCGGATAAAAATCAGTGAAAAGTGAAAAATTGGGGATGTGTCTGCGCCACTTCTGTTTATTAGATTGATTTCAATGAGTAGATGCCGGCTTCCTTGGCACTCAACACCAAGCACGCCGTCTTTTCCGCTACTTGCTTGCTACTTCAATGGCCGCCACGGCAACGGCGAACCCGCCGTCGTGGGCGATGGAGAGAGAGGTGTCAGAAATATTAAAACGGCGCATGATAGAGGGAGGCAGGGTAAAGTAGGGGGCGCCGCCGGGCCGTTTGCCCAGGCGGATGTCATGAAAACCAAGCTCTTTGCCGATACCCGTGCCCAGGGCCTTGGCCACCGCCTCCTTGGCGGCCCAGAAGCCCGCCGCCGTCTCGCTCCGGTGAACGAGGGCGATCTCCTCGTCGCTCAGGTAGCGGCGCAAAAAAGCGTCGCCAAAGCGTGCCGTCGCCTTCTCAATACGGGCAACGGCCACCATATCCACCCCGATCACTGAATCACGAACTCCGTAAAGTAGACGTGGCGGATCTCCCCGTCGTCGAGGTGTTTGTTGATCTCGTTCATGATCTCCTCTTTGAGCTTCTCTTTCCCTTTGGCGGTGGTGATCTCTTCGACCGTTTTGGAAGAGAGGATGGTGATGATGATATCCCGGATCATCGGGGTCTTCTTATCCAGCTCCGGGGTAAGCTCCTCGCCGTCCTCTTCCAGGTTCATCTTCACCACAAGAAAGCGCCGTCCGTTGTCGCTCATGAGGTTGACGGTGAACTTGTCCAGCGGGTACATGGGGCCTACGCCCAGCTCTTCGCTTTTGCGTCGGTGCTTTTTCTCTACCTTCTCCTGTTTTTCCACCACGGCGCCGTTCTCGTCGTCACCCGAGAGCATCAAATAGGCCACCACCCCGCCGATCGCCAGCACCAGCACCAGCAAAACGACAATGATAATAAGAACCAGGTTGTTCCCGCCGCCTGACTCTTTGCTCTTCTCTTCCGATTCGGTGGACTCTTCTTTCTCTTCTTCGGCCATGTTCTCTCCTGCGTAGGGTTGCTATGGGTAAATCGACATTTTCAGAGTGTCTGTTTAATGCAAAACGGTATTCAGTTAGGATAAAATAGCGTTAAAAAGCTGAAAGAATCCAATGGTAGCAGTAATCGAGAATCTTTTCGGGTGGCTGGGCGCCCCTTTTGTACGGCTCTACCGTTCCATGGAGGGGTTTGGGGCCTTTTTACTCTTTCAAATGAGGCTACTGCCTCTTTTTTTCATGCCTCCCTTTCGGATAGGGGAGTTTTTCAGGCAGGTCAGCGTTATTGGGATCGGGACCTTTGGGGTGATCTTTTTGACAGGCCTTTTTACCGGCATGGTGGAAGCCATTCAGCTCTATCACGGCTTTCACCGCTTCAACGCCGAGAATTTCATGGGCTATACCATCTTTGTCTCCATTTCACGGGAGCTTGGGCCGGTCTTTGCGTCGCTTATGCTCATCTCCCGGGCCGTCAGCGCCATGGCGGCGGAGCTGGGTACCATGCGCGTTACCGAGCAGATCGACGCCATCGAGACCCTGGCGGTCGATTCCAAAAAGTACCTTATCATTCCCCGCATACTGGCCGCTACCATCTCACTGCCCATTCTGGTGGTCATTTTCGATTTTGTCGGTAACATGAGCGCCTATCTCATCTCCACCCAGGCGCTTGGGGTCAACCCGGTGGCCTACCAGAACACCATTACCCAGCATCTACAGTTCTCAGATATCGGCACGGGTATTTTGAAGGCGGCGGTTTTCGGGTTTTTGGTCAGCTCTATCGGTACCTATGTGGGGTATATGACCCGCGGCGGGGCCAGAGGGGTAGGGCGGGCCACGACGGTGGCGGTGGTGTATGCCGCCATTACCATCTTCGCGGCCAACTACTTTCTATCGTCGCTCTTTCTCTTTCTGGATTGGTAATCAGGAAAGGTTTTTTAAAAGCCTCTCAAACAGGGGGGCAGGGTCTTGGCCACCCAGGGCGTAGATAACCGTGATGACGCCCGAATCGTTACCGTGGTAACGGGTCTCTATCTCCAGGCGCTTGGCCTCAAACCAGGGAATCTCGCCTATCTGGTCCAAAATCTCCTGTTTCTCATCACGGTTTTGAAAAGGAATCTCCAGACTTTCGCTTTGGGTTGTACGGATGCGGTTGATTTTCAAAATGGCCCTCTTTTAATGAACGTTGGTGTAGAATTTCGGACGTAATGATACCATGAGATGAGGAAAAAATGTTTCTATATAACGGAAAATCCCATTTTAATATGGCCAATCTTCTGACCATGGCCAACATAACCTGCGGGTTGATCGCCGCCTATTTGGTGGTGCGCCACCAGTTTGCCTTCGCGGCGCTCTTTGCGTGGCTGGGCGGGGCTTTTGATATTGCCGACGGAAAGATTGCCCGAAAATACGGCCTTTCCAACGAGTTTGGAGTCCAGCTGGACTCGTTTGCCGATTTTCTCTCTTTTGTGCTGGTGCCGGTCTTTTTTATTTTTGTGGGCGTGTATGAAAAGCTGCAGGGGCCCGCTTTCGCGCTGGCTTCCGCGGTGAGTGTTTACTACGTTATCAGCGGATTGCGGCGTCTCATTCAATTTAATCTCAACACCGATCCCGGCGAGGTAGGGAAGTTTTTTGTCGGCGTGCCCACGCCTTTGGGCGCCATTTTGCTCTGGCTTGCCTGGCTGGGACACCTCTACGGCCTTCTGCCCGCCTGGTTGGTGGTGGGACTGATGGCGCTGATAGGCTGGCTTTTGAACTCCAAAGTCAAAGTCCCCCACCCGTAGGGGTTAGATGCTATCTTTTAGCACTTCATACCGCTCCACAAGCTGACGGTAATTTTCTCCCAGGCGGTAGAGGTCTCGGCATTTTTGGGTGTAGTCGTCCAACTGTTCAATGACACGCCATTCGTTTTTGATGAACTTGCCTATCTGTTGCGGTGTAAACGGCGGTGCACCGTTAAGAATGGCCAGACCGTTTTTGATTCGCCTATAAGCTTGCATCAGTGTGTCAAACGTCGTTTCGGTTTGA
>JAADEJ010000089.1 GCA_013153475.1 Campylobacterota bacterium | reverse complement strand
ATGCCGTATTTGACAAACACCGCCGTCTCCTCCGGCGTCCCTGGCACCGCAACGCTTAAGCCCATCACCAGGCCCGTGAGCAAAATCAACACAATAAAAGGCGCGACCAGCGCAAAGAGGTTACGCACGATCTCCAGCGTCCTGGCCAATCTCTGCCGGGGATCTTCAATATGTTGCAGACCCGGATGCACGGCGATACGCATCCCGATCATCCCGCCGATCCAGACAATGGCGCCCAATACATGGAAAAAGACGATGAAGAAAGCATAATCGGCAAAGAGTTCGACGGCAAATTCACGCATTCTCCACCTCCTTTTCTACATACTCAAAGGTGCTCTTTGAGATAAGCAAGGGCCTTGGTTTTGGCTTCGCTGATCGCTTCGGGCTTCTTGCCGCCCGCTTGCGCGAAGTCGTCACGACCGCCGCCTCCGCCGCCAAGCATGGGGGCAATCTCTTTCACCCACGCCCCCGCTTTGACATTTGTACCCTTCTGTCCCGCGGCAATCAGCACTTTATCGCCCTTTTTTTGAAAGAGCATCACCGCCACTTTGTCATGGGCGTTTTTCAGATCATCAATCATCTGCTTGATATCACCCGCGTCCACTTCATCCACCACCACAACGGTATCGCCGATCTTTTCGGTTTTGACATCGGCCTTTTTGCCCTTTTGCAGTTCCTTGATCTCGGATTTAAGCGTTTTGACCTGCTCCTGGAGCTTGACAACCCCTTGCATCGGATCTTTGGCCTTGAGCTCACGGGTAATCGTCGCCAGCGTTTCGCGCATTCCTTTGACCAACTCGTACGCCGCGTGGCCGCAAACCGCCTCGATTCGCCGCACCCCGGCGCTTACGCCGCTCTCCTTGGTAATCAAAAACATCCCGATCTCGGCGCTGTTTTTTACATGGGTACCGCCGCACAGCTCCACGCTGGCGTCACCAAAACTCACCACCCGCACGGTTTCGCCGTACTTCTCGCCAAAAAGGGCCATCGCCCCCTTGGCCTTGGCGCTTTCAATATCCATCTCCTCGGTCTCGCCCGCGATACCGCGCTCGATGATGTCGTTCACCCATTTCTCCACCTCGGCGATCTCTTCGGCGGTGAGCGCCTTGGGGTGGCTGAAATCAAAGCGCAGGCGATCGGCCTCCACCAGTGAGCCCGCCTGGGTGACATGATCGCCCAGAATCTCCCGTAAAGCGCTATGAAGCAGGTGGGTGGCGCTGTGGTGCTTGGCGATCTCACGGCGTGAGGTATCCACGACGGCCGTGACCGTATCGTTTTCGCACAATTTCGTCTTGGTCGTGATTTTGCTGAGATTCAAATCAAAAAACTTCTTCGTATCGACCGCTTCGGCAACCGTCTGGCCGTTTTGATCCAGCAAAACGCCCCTGTCTCCCGTCTGGCCGCCGCTTTCGGCGTAAAGGGGCGTGCGCTCCAGCATCACCCACCCCGCTTGCCCGGGTTCAAGGCACTTCACACGGGCAAAACGCTCATCCAGCAGGGCCAACACCCTGCTCTTTTCCTCCAGGCGATCATACCCGACAAAGGCGTTGGGCCCAAAGGCTTCCAGCAGGGCTTTGAAATCACCCTCGACCCTGGCGTCGCCGCTTCCCTTCCAGGCCGCCTTGGCCCGCTCGCGCTGTGCCTGCATTAAACGTTCAAACTCGGCAATGTCAACCTCAATCCCTTTTTCTTTGAGCATATCCTGCGTCAGATCCAGCGGGAAGCCGTAGGTGTCGTAGAGTTTGAAAGCCACCGCGCCGCTAAAGCGCTCTTTGGTCTTGGCCAGCTCCTTTTCAAACAGCTCGATCCCCGCGGCGATGGTACCGAAAAAGCGCGCCTCCTCCAAGCGCATCGCCTCCTTGACGGCGGGGGCTTTCTCTTTGAGGTAGGTGTAGTGATTGCCCATAATCTCCACCAGCACATCCACCAGCCGGTGCATGAAGGGCTCTCTGAGTCCCAGCATATAGCCGTGGCGCACGGCCCGGCGCAAAATGCGTCTAAGCACATACCCGCGCCCCTCGTTGGCAAAGTTGACCCCCTGCGCCAGCAAAAAGGCGGTTGAGCGCAGGTGGTCGGCAATGACGCGATAGCTTGCGCCGCTCTCATACACGTAGGGCTTGCCCACCATCTTCTCCACCTCGCGGATTATGGGCATGAAAAGCTCGGTGTCGTAGTTGGAGAGCTTGCCCTCCACCACCGCCGTCACCCGCTCCAATCCCATGCCGGTGTCGATGCTGGGTTTGGGCAGAGGCGTAAGATTGCCCGCTTTGTCCCGCTCATACTGCATAAAGACAAGGTTCCATATCTCCAAAAAGCGGTCCCCGTCGCCACCCATGTAGTCTTCGGGGCCGTTAAAGTGCTCCTCACCCTGGTCGTAAAAGATCTCACTACACGGCCCGCAGGGCCCGGTATCGCCCATCTGCCAGAAGTTGTCCTTGTCGCCCATGCGAAGAATGCGATCGGCCGAGATATGCTTTTTCCAGATCGCCTCGGCCTCGTCGTCGCTCTCGTGCACCGTGACCCAGAGCTTCTCTTTGGGCAATTTAAGCACCTCGGTCACAAACTCCCAGGCGTAGGCGATAGCCTCTTCTTTGAAGTAGTCGCCGAAGCTGAAGTTGCCCAGCATCTCGAAGAAGGTGTGGTGGCGTGCCGTGTGACCCACGTTCTCCAGGTCGTTATGCTTGCCGCCGGCACGGATACAGGTCTGGCAGCTGGTGGCCCGCGGCGGCTCGGGCGCGGGTACTTCGCCGGTAAAGATATTCTTGAACGGTACCATCCCGGCGTTGGTAAAGAGCAGCGTCGCGTCATCGGGTACCAGCGGCGCGCTTTCGTATACCTTGTGCCCCTTGGAGGCGAAAAAGTCCAAAAAAGCCTGTCGAATATCCATCTTGTCTAACCTTACATCTAAAATGTTTTGATTTTATCCAAAATTTGATGAAAAACCGATTTGGTACAATGCCGTCAAAAAAAGATGGAGCCTTCATGAGTCAAATCGACGTCAATTCCCCGGAGTTTCAGGCGGAGCTTGAAAAAACATGGCAGTTTGTCGAAAAGGTCAACAGGCAGTTCGGCTTTGTCCAAAACCCCGACGAGGAGATCAACGAGGGGGTGGCCATGGGACTGGCCCGCAATCGCCTCATCTACGGCAAACGCTACTGCCCCTGCTTCATGGTCATCGGCGAAACCCCCGAAGAGCGCAAGAAAGCGGACAACCGCATCTGTCCCTGCAAACCGGCACTGGAGAAGGAGATTCCCGAACAGGGCCACTGCCACTGCGGGATTTTCTGCACCCCCGAGTACGCCGAGCGCCACGCCAAAGAGGAGGCGATGGAAGAGGCGGTTCACACCCACTCCAGGGGCCTGAGCGCCGAAGAGGCGCAAATACTGCTTGACAAAGAACAGCTCGACGGCGACGAACTGGAGGCTCTGCTGGAGGCCAGGGAACTGGGAATGGTCAGTTTTGAGCTCATCGACGTGCGCGAACCCATGGAGTTTCAGATGGGCCACATCAAAGGCACCGACGCCCTTTGGCCTACGTCGCAATTTTACGATTGGTTCGAGAAGGTGCAGAACAAAAAGGATGACCGCCTCATCCTCTACTGCCATACCGGAAGCCGAAGCTATCAGGTGCAACACGTCATGAAAGCCCAGGGCTTCAAGCATGTGGGCAACCTTACCTACGGCATCATCAGCTTCGGTGGGGAGATTGAACGGTGAACGAAATACCCAAGCTTCTACGCTACGAATTCACCGTCCCCTCAAAAGCCATCGATTTCAACGGCCATGTGGATAACGTCACCTACCTGCGCTGGTTTGTCGACGCGGCCCTGCGTCACGCCGAGGCCCTGGGATGGGGCATCGAGGCATGCCGCCAAAAGGGGACCGGCTGGGTGGCCAAAAGCCACCGCATCGAGTACCTACGCCCCGCATTCGAGGGCGAAACGCTCACCATGACCACCTGGATCGCCGAAGTGGGGCGCATCAAAGCCCTGCGTCGTTACGAACTTTACCGAAACGACACCCTCATCGCCCGCTGTGAAAGCGAATGGGTCTATGTCGACGCCCAAAGCGGTCGCCCCCTCCGCCTACCGGAAAGTATGAAAAACGCAAAACTGGATAATACGTTATAATCTATTTCTAATCCAAAATTGAAAGGTTCTTATGCGTTTCATCCTTCTGGCCCTCCTATTGGCCGCGACCTCCCTGTTTGCCTATACCGACGAAGAGTTGGTCAGTATTCTCAAAGATGACGGCTATACCGCCGTAACCATTGTCAAGAAAGGTGTCATTCGTGTCAAAGTCAACGGCCGAAGCTACGCCCTTTTTCAGATGAGTGACGGCGATTTGCAGGCCTATTACGGTATCAGCGGCCTCAAAGTCCCTTGCGAAAAGATCAATACATGGAATCGCACGCGCCGAACATGCCGCGCCTATCTCGACCGACAAAACGACCCGGTTCTCGAAGCCGATCTTATCTCCAACGGCGGCGGCTACTCCCCCAAAAAAGTTCAGGCGTTCTTTCGCATTTTCCTGGTTTCCGCCGATAAATTCCGCGACTTTCTGCTGAACAAATAAAATCAGGTTTCCACCAGCCTTTTGGCTATCTCTTCCGCCCCGCCCGGGGCGATCAATCCCGCCATTTTCTCAGAGACCTTTTGCAGATTGGACGCCATCGCCTCCAGTAACATGGCCTTATCAATCTCATGTTCCCTGGCTACCCACGCCGCGCCCCGTTCGGCCAGATAGCGGGCGTTATGGTACTGGTGATCGCCGGCGGCGTAGGGGTAGGGGACAAAAAAGGTGGGCAGTCGGTTGGCGGTTAACTCCCACAGGGTACTGGCCCCGGCCCGGCTGACGGCAAAATCGGCCCGGGCGATCTTTTCGTGCAAATTGGCGTCAAACGCGAAGATCTCCACCACTATCCCGGCAGACTCATACGCCTCTTTGACCCGCTCATAATCGGCCCGTCCCGTCTGATGGGAGACGGCTATTCCCTCTTTGAGCAGTCGGGGGGCCAGCGCCAAAGCCAGGTCGTTGATGGCCCGCGCCCCCTGACTGCCGCCCAAAAAGATCACACGCTCCAAACGCCGGCGGGTTCTTGCCGTCTGAAAATAGCGCAAACTCACCGGATAGGGAACCCGATCCCCCGTATAGGCGCTGAAAAAGGCTTTGGCAAAGGGTTTTAACAGCCGGTTGAGCGTCCCGGGCACGGCGTTTTGCTCATGAATGAACAACGGCGCGCGCCCCAATGCCGCCGCCAGCGTCGCGGGCGCGGCGGAAAAGCCCCCCACCCCAAGCACCGCCCTCGTCTGCCACGCCTTCATCTGCCTATCGGCCTGCCGTACGGCCTTCGCCATCTCCCACAGCGCAGACGCGCGCCCCAGCCCGCGCCGGTTGACCACCCCCCGTGTCGGCAGGAAAAGGGTCTTGTCAAAAAGCGGGCTGTTGTCAAACCACTGCCTGTCCTGACCGCTTTGGCTACCGATATAGCCGGGCGTGTGCCCCATGGCCGCCAGCGCCTCCGCCACGGCCCGCACAATGGCCAGGTGCCCGCCCGTGCCGCCGCCGGTCAGCACCACCATCCTAGCGGGTCGCTCCGTACGCCTTTTCCAGCGCCGCCATCAACGCCGTATACCCTATGTCGGGCGTTTTATCCAAAATAGTCTGCATGACGACGTTGTCTTCCCGCCCGTTCCAGATCTTGCGGTAGGTGCCCTCTTTGTAACCGTGCTGTTGGCGAAAGTGGTTGAGGGCGTTTTTGCCGATATAGAGCCTGTAAAGCCCGTCAAAATCGACCCCCGCCGCATCGGCCGCCCGCCAGAAAGCCTCCGTCAGCGCCTCGGCCCCTTCACGGCTCTCCTCGCCCGTCAACGCCAGAGCCATCAACGCCTCGAAGGGGCGCAGGTAGGTATTCAGGCGCCCGTGCTCCGCCTCGCACCACGCTTCCGGCACCCGCACCTCGCACCCGGCCATCCGCCCGTGCGCCATACCGGCCGCCTCGTCAACCGCAAAATAGCGCAAGATCTCGCTCATGACAAAGTGCCAGATATCCACAATCTCGATGCGGATATTGGCCATATCGGGTGAAGCGTCAATGCTCTTCCAGTGTTTCCAGCCAAAGGAGTCGATCAGTTCCGCCGTCTCCATCACCACGCAGCGTCGCCAGTGGATCACCTTGCCCTGCTTCGTTCTGCCCTCCCGCCACGCCGGGCCGTTGGTGTCGTCGTTGAGGCGCGCTTGCAGGGCAAACATCTCTTTTAGTTTTTTCTCTATCGACATACTCGCTTCTTTTATAGATTTTTCGCGGTCTTTCCCATAGAAAGCGCCATGCCCATGCCAATGCATAACGCCACGATCTGGGAGCCGCCGTAACTGAGAAAGGGCACCGCGATCCCTTTAAGCGGAATGACGCCGCTGACCCCCAACGCGTTGATGAGAAAGGCAAATCCCATCACCATCGCCAAGCCCGACGCGAAGAGATAGTAGACATCGTTCTCCACGCGTCCGGCAATCCGCAACAGTCGGTAGATGACGAAAAAGAGTATCAGCGTCACCGCCGCCACCCCCGCCACGCCGATCTCCTCGGCCATGCCCGCCAGCACGAAGTCGGTATGCACCTCGCTCAAAAACCCCAGCTTCAAAATGCCGTTGCCAAGCCCCACGCCGAAAATCCCCCCATGGTGAATGGCGTGCAGGGAGTTGCTCACCTGGTAGGGCTCTTCGGCCAGGTTGACTTTGGGCACCTTGTGGGCCAGCTGGGGCAACAGCTCGGCCACGGTGTTTTGAATGGAAAACCACCACCCCTTCACCCGCTCGATCCGGTGGGGGGAGATGACAATCAGCCCCACCGCCCCGATCAGCCCCGCCAGGCTGAAGAGCCCGAAAATCCGCAGGCTCCCGCCGGCAAAAAGCATCATCAAAAGCAGCGTAACCGCCAATACCACCACCTGCCCCAGGTCGTTCAAAAAAACAGCGATAATTCCCATAAAAAGGGCCGCCAGAAAGAGGTAGGGCAAAAGCAATAAAATCTCTTCGGGCACGCTGAAGGGACGCCCCAGCCGCTGACGCTCGGCATAGGTGGGAATGAGCCGCCGGTTAAAGCTCCAGGCCAGAAAGTAGACAAACCCTATTTTGAAAAACTCCACCGGCGCCAGCGACACCGGCCCAAGACGAATCCAGCGGCGGGCCCCGCCCACGGTCTTGGCGATACTTTCGGGCAAAAAGGGAATGGCCAGTATCATCAGCATGGAGATCAGAAACAGCGACATCCCCCATATATGCATCTTCTCGGACGGTTGCCTGGCGATCCACCACATCAGAAAAATACCGATCAACCCCGCCGCCAACTGCCTAAGTAGAAAATGCCACGGTTTGGCCCCAAGAAGCAGCACCGTATAAGCCGAAAGGGAGTAGCTGAAGATGATACCGGTGACAATCAGCGCCACAACAGCAAGGAAGAGGGGTCGGTCGATCATCGGCTGTTTCCGGGGATGTTGGATTTAACAGGCAATTATATGTCAATTTAACTGACAAAAAGTTTTTTCTCCGTTACCCCTCTTTGGGAACGGCATTTGCTTGTCAAAAACCAAACCGAGTGTGGAGGCAAAGATGCAGATCAGCAGGGTTCACGGACTGATGGCGGAGGCGCTGGATTACCGCTCCATGCGTCAGGATCTCATCAGTTCCAACATCGCCAATGTGGACACCCCCGGCTATAAAGCCAGGGATATCGCTTTTTCCGATCTTCTCGCCCAAAAAAGAGAGGCCATCTATCCCACAGAATCGACCCGATCCCTGCAACTGGCCCAGACCGATCCCCGCCATCTTTCGGGTGCGCAGACAGACGAAAAGAAACGGGCCGAAATCTTTTTCAGAGACGGGCACCTGGCCCGCAACGACGGCAACACCGTCGATCTGGACATCGAAACCACGGAGATGGCCAAAAACGGCATCATGTACAACGCCGTCATCGCCGCCATGAAAAAAGACGGCGCCATCTTCCGAAGCGTCCTGGACGCCTCGGCGAAAATTCAGTAAAGGGTATGAGCCATGGCTTTTTTAAGCAGCTTTGACATCAACGGCTACGGCCTTTCGGCCCAGCGTTTTCGCGTCAACGTCATCAGCTCCAATATCGCCAACGCCAATACCACCCGCACCGACGAAGGCGGCCCCTACCGGCGCAGGGAGGTGGTCTTCAAAGCCTTCAATTTCGATGAAGTTTTAAACGATAAAATGGAAAAAGAGAGTGACTATCTCCCCTATTCCGACCCGCTCGGAGAGGGTGAAGAGGGTGAGACGGCCCAACCCCCGGTGATGGGTGTTGTCGTGGACAAAGTGGTGCGGGACGACAGCGAACCCCGACTCAAATACGATCCGGACCATCCCGACGCCAACGCCGAAGGGTATGTGGCCTACCCCAACATTAACCCGGTCATCGAAATGGCCGATCTTATTGAAGCGACCAGGGCTTATCAGGCCAACGTGGCCGCGTTTCAGAGTGTCAAGGGTATGGCCAACAGCGCCATCGACCTGCTCAGGGCATAAGAAGAGGTAAAGTATGAGCAACGAGATCCAAAACATCAACGCCCAGGGAATCACCACCGCCGCGTCTGCCGGCGACAGCGCACGACAACCCGCGGGAGATTCCAGTTTCGGCGAAATTCTCAAAAAAAGCCTCGACGAAGTGAACGACCTGCAGAAAGAGGGGCAAAAGGCGATGGGCGACATCGCCACGGGACAGGTGAAAGATCTCCACCAGGCCGCCATCGCCATCGACAAGGCGGAGATGAGCATGAAGATGATGCTGGAGGTGCGCAACAAGGCGATCAACGCCTACAAAGAGATCCTCCGAACCCAAATCTAACCGTCAAACCGCCGCGTGCCCGTGAACGAAACACCCAAACGTCTCCGACAAAAGACCAAACTCTTCATCCTTTTGCTGATAATCGGAGGCGGCTTTCTCACCTTTTACGCCTCCATCACCAAAACCGCCGTCAAACCCCGTCATATCCCCCGCCTGATGATCGAAGAGACCAACCGGGCCCTGCGGGGCGATATTCTCAGCAAGGACGGCTTCAAGCTCTCGTTCAGCCAAAAGCTCTTCAAAGCCATGATCAATACCCGTAACATCGACCCGGACAAAAAAGAGCTCTTTGTCAATCTCTTCTCCATCTACAGCGGCATTCCCCGCAAAGAGATCTACAAACGGATGCGCAAAAAGGGCAACGTGGTGCTCTCCTACGCCATCGACGCCAACCGGGCCAAATACCTTAAAGAGCTGGCCAGAAAACTGCGTCTACTGGATGTTTTTATTCCCTACAAAACCCCGTCGGGCCGGCTTATCAAATACGGCCTGAGCGTCACCGAAAGCGGTGAGACGCGGATTTTCGCCTACAAAAACGCCTTTACCCCCATCATCGGCTTTATGCGCAAATATGAAGAGGACGGCTTTACCCGCCCCACCGGCGTCAAAGGACTGGAGAAATATTACGACGACGCCCTGCGCCCCCTGCAAAACGGCCTGATCCGGGGAGAACGAGATATCGGCAACAGCATCATCCTGGACGCCAAAAGCACCGTCATCCCCCCCGTCAACGGCAAGTCGGTACGGTTGAATATCGCCATGGATTTTCAGGAACTTTTAGAAGACCTGCTCGGCAAAGCCAAAAAGGAGCATGAGGCCAAAGAGATTACCGTGGTCATCATGGAAGCGGCCACCGGCAAGATCATGGGTCTGGCCTCTTCCGCGCGTTTCGATCCCGACCATATCCGCCGCAGGGATTACGACGCGCTCAACGTCACCGCCGCCGAGTATACCTATGAGCCCGGATCGGTCATGAAACCCGTCACCTTCGCCCTTTTGCTACACCACCATAAAGTCAACCCCCTGGAGATCGTACGGGGCTACAACGGCCGCTACAAACTGGGCCGCAAAGTGATCACCGACGAACACAAGGCGGCGTGGCTGAGCGCGGAGGATGTGATTACCTACTCCTCCAACATCGGCATCGCCCAACTGGCCCAACGGCTGGACGCCGTGGAGTTTGTTGACGGTTTTAAAATGTTCGGGCTGACCAAAAAAACGGGGGTCGACCTACCCTATGAGCACAACGGCATCATGCCACGCATCGCCCAGATGCGAAGTGAAATCTACAAAGCCACCGTCGCCTACGGTTACGGTATACGGGCCACGCTCCTGCAACTGGTGCGGGCCTACAACGTCTTCAACAACAACGGGCGGCTGGTGGAGCCCAAAATCGCCGACGCGCTCATCAATCCCGACGGCACGGAAGAGCCTGTGACATCCGACGAACCGGTGCGGCGCATCATTCACCCCGCCACGGCGGCGCGTATGCGCCGGATTTTACAAAAGGTTGTCGCCAAGGGAACGGGTACCAAAGCGCAGATCGAGGGGCTCACCATCGGCGGCAAGACGGGAACGGCCCATATCGCCGCGCGCAAAGGGGGATACGCCCGCAAATACAACAGCACCTTTATCGGCTTTGCCAACGACCGCAAACATCGCTACACCATCGGCGTACTGGTCAGGGAAGCCAAAAAACCCTACCACTACTTCGCCGCCATGAGCGCCGTACCGGTCTTTAAGCAGGTGGTGGAGCTGATGGTCAAAGAGGGCTACCTGACACCCGACCCCTCACTGGGCCACTACCCCAAACCGACCAAACACCATTAAAACAGACGTCAAAGCCAAATATTGTCAATCAGCCGGGTCTGCCCTACCCGGGCGGCTATGAGAATGATGCTGTTTTGCACTTCGATCTTCTCAAGAGGCTCAAACCGGCGGTTGACAAAGGCGATATACTCCACCTCCAGCTCCGCCAGGATTGCTTCCATCGCCTCTTTCAGTCGCGCGACATCCAACTCCCCCGCCCCTACCATCTTGGAGGCGCGTTTGAGGGCTTTAGAGATAGCCAGCGCCTTTTGGCGCTCCTCGGCGCTTAGATAGACATTGCGACTGCTCAGCGCCAGCCCGTCGGCTTCGCGCACCGTCTCCACCGGCACGATCTCAAGGGGCAAAAAGAGATCACTCACCATTCTTTGCAAAATCACCAGTTGCTGGGCATCCTTTTTGCCAAAGTAGGCGCGATCGGGCCGGGTGAGGCTGAAGAGTTTGAGCACCACCCGCACCACCCCGTCAAAGTGCCCCGGCCGCCGATGGCCTTCCAGAATATAGCCAAGATATTTGGGCGCGCGCACCGTCACCTCGTCTTCGCCGTACATCACCGAAGCGTCGGGCATAAAGAGCATATCCACCCCCGCCAG
>JAADEJ010000023.1 GCA_013153475.1 Campylobacterota bacterium | reverse complement strand
AGATAGACCATCCGCTCATTGAGCCACTCGGCGTAGGGCTGGGAAGATTTGAGATACTCGTCAATCTCGCTGTTTTTCAAAATGGTGCCGTATTTCAGATCCAGCCCGATCATCTCGCCCGACTGCAACCGTCCCCGCTCCACGATCTCGTCGTCTTCCACGTCCACCACGCCGTACTCGCTGGAGATGATGAGCCGGCGGTCTTTGGTGACGATATATTTGGAGGGGCGCAGGCCGTTGCGGTCCAGCACACAGCCGATATAACGGCCGTCGGTAAAACTCACCGCCGCCGGGCCGTCCCACGCCTCGAAGCAGGTACTCATGTACTCGTAAAAGGCCCGCAGGTTGGCATCCATGTGGGGAGCGTTCTGCCACGGCGCGGGAATGACGGCGCGCACGGCCTTGAAGATATCCATGCCGTTAATACGCAAAAACTCAAAGAAGTTATCCAGGCTCGCGCTGTCGCTGGAGCCTTCCTGCAAAAGCGGGAAGAGGCGTTTGAGCTCTTCGTCGCTGAAAACCTCCGACTTGACCGCCTCGCATTTGGCCTCCACGTTGAAGCGGTTGGCTTCGACGGAGTTGATCTCCCCGTTGTGGGCGATCATCCTAAAAGGTTGCGCCAGCCGCCACTGGGGCAGTGTGTTGGTGGAGAAGCGCTGGTGAAAGAGAGCAAAAGAGATCTCAAACTCCGGATCGTTCAGATCGGGATAAAACTGCTTGATATGGGTGGGCATCACCAGCCCTTTGTAGCTGATGACACGGCAGGAGAAGCTGGGAATGTAGAAATCTTCCGCCTCTTTCAGGGCGTTTTCGGTCTCCCTTCGGGTCAGGTAGATGAGCGCCTCAAACCTGCGGGTGGCCATCAGCGATGCGGGTGCGACAAAAATCTGGGTAATGCGCGGCAGGGTTTGCAAAGCCTGCTCGCCCAGCGCGTCGGTATTGACGGGAACATCCCGGGTAAAAAGCACCTTCAGGTCGTTCTTCTCGCACATCGCCGCAAAAGTTTCAAGCTGACTGTCGTCGGTGGAGAAGACCATGGCCACGGCATACTGCTCGGGCAGGTCATGCCCGGCGGCTTTGGCCACTTTTTGCATGAATTTGCGGGGCATGGAGAGCAGAAGGCCGCTACCGTCCCCGCTCTTGCCGTCGGCCGCGATGGCGCCCCGGTGCATCATGCGCTCCAACGCCCCGATGGCGTCTTCCAGCAGGGCATGACTGGGCTTGTTGTCAATATGCGCGATCAGCCCGAAACCGCAGTTGTCTTTAAATCCTCTTAACAGATCCATCATCCTAACCCTTTCGTGGACGGTCGTCCCGTCCCACATGGTAGATATTTTCTTTGGTACAATACGCCAAAATTAAGGGATTTTACAAAAAAGTCGGTTACAACGACCTGAAAAGGGGGTTTGAGGCTACGCGAACCCCCCAACGAGAAGAGATCGGTAAAGGGTGCAAGGCTATATACTTCATGTCAGAAAGGCGCGCGGCGAAGATTGCGTGGTCACACTGCTTACATCCAACAAAGTTGAGACGCTCTATCGTTTTTACGGCGCGCGCCACCCGGTCATTACCGCCGGCTACAAAATCGACTTTGAAAAACACGCCGACAACCACCGATTCCTGCCCCGGCTTCGGCACGTCCTGCACCTGGGCTTTCCCTGGCTTAAATCTCCCGAAAGGCTCCAGGTATGGCAACAGTTTGTTACCTTGTTGTATGAGCATCTCAAAGGGGTCGAGGAGCCGGGAAGATTCTATTACGATATGCTCGAAAACGCCGCCAGGCGGTGGCACCTGCAAAACCCCAAACGAAGCGCCGTGGAAGCCTATCTGGCCCTGCTGGCCCATGAGGGACGCCTCCACCCGCCCCACGACTGCTTTGTCTGCGGCCGCCCCCTCGAAAAAGAGCTGACCCTGGCCCGGGCCTACCTGCCGGCGCATCCGGGGTGCGTGATCGGTACCGCGTTGGCCGTCGAGACCGTCAACACCCTCTTTGAGAGCGGCTCAACCCTCTATCTTGACGACCGCTACGTCGAAACCCTGTGGCTGACACTTTTGGAGGGGATGTAGGAGGCCAAAACCTCTAGCGCCCTTTGACAAGGGTAAGATCGCCTTTGATCTCCTTTTGGATCTTGGCATCCGCGTTGCCTACCACCACGCTGGCATCCCCGCCGACATGAAGAATCAGCCGGTCCACATGACCGCACACCAGACTCAGATCATCTCCGCTATGAACCTTCAGCGTTCCAATCTTTTTCGTCACCACGCTCCCCTCTTCGGGAAACTCGACGGCAAGACGCTCAAAGGTATCCTCCACACGCACCCCGCCTTCGGAAGCGAACCGAATGGTCCCAACCTCCTCCGTTTTCAGGCGAATCGGCCCCGCCTCATCTTCGGTATAGCTCACCCGGATCCCGCCATTTGACACATTGACCCTCACCCCTTCCGGCACCGCGATATAACAACGGGATCTCCCCTTCTTCACAATCACTTCCGTGTCCGGGCCCTCAAGCGTCAGGGTCGCGATTTGACAGGGCACCCTCTTCTTGACATATTGCGTATTGCCGGCCGTTGACCCGCCGACCGACTTGCCGTCGATCACGATACCGGCGTTTCCCGTCACCACGCTGCCGGGAGAGACATAGGTTTCGTTATGGATGATATTGCCGCCCCATAGTCCCAATGCCGCCGTTATCAAAAACGCAGATGCAACCCTTTTTTCTTTCTTTTTTTGCGTATACATTTTCCTATACTTCCTTTCTGACATACTCGTCCGTCCACCCATTTGGAAGTGGTCAGATTGGTACCGGCAAACCGGCAGTTGACCAGTTTGGCCCCTCCAAAGTTACACCGCTGCATTTTGCTGTTGATAAAATCGCCGTACTGAATACGTGCCCGGGAAAAACGGCAGTTTTGAAACGTACAGTTTTTGAAGGTCACAAATGTCATGTAAGCGGCTTCAAAACCGCACTGACTGAAACTGCACCGCTCAAAGCGGCTCTTGGAGATTTTGGAGGCGGCAAAATCGACCCGATCGAACCGGCACCCCTCATACCGGGCCTGTGTAATGATAAACCCGCGAAAGCTTTTGTGCAGAAAACTCTTTTGCTCGAAAGAGGCGTTTTCAACCCTTTTGCTTTGCGCGCTCTTTTGGTACAACGCCATCGCATCACCCGCCGCGGCGGATGGCGACACCGGCTCTTTCATGGAGAGAGCCCACCCCGTTGCCGTACCCAAAAGAAGAAAAAGCCAGCCTCTCATGGCAGTCGAAAAGTCACCTTGGTCTGCGAAAAGCACTCTCCCTGACACGTCAGGGGCCGGATTTTTTTGATGATGCGGCTACGGGAAATTCCCGATTTCTTGAGCGCCCTGTAGATCCGGTTCATATTGCTTTGCACCACGCCGCCCGGTCCGTAACTCAACACGACGACTTTCTGATCCTCGTTGGCGGCCAGCTCCTTTTTGATCAACTTGATGGCGTTATCCAGCTTCGTCTTCTCCACGATATAACTGGTTCCGTAATCATTGAAGTTACGATCCGCCAACGCCAACGGGTAGATAACGATATCCTCGATATTGTCATAATACATCTTGTTGGTGATTTTGATCTTTCTTCTCTTCTTCTCCTGAACCCCGCCGCCTTTTTTCGTGTGATTCAATGTCTCCGAGCAGACAAAATAGATGTAATTTTCCGATTTCAGGGGCGGCTTGATACTACCGCCGCATAGATATTCCCGGTTGCCGTTTTCTACGATATCGGCCAGAAGAACAAACAGGTCTTTCTTGTTCAACGTTTCGCTTTTGCTACTAGTCGTCAGAAGAAACTTACCGACATAGGAGGTTCTGAACCCATCCCCCTTCCATTTGAACGCACCGATCTTGTATTCGTAACTGACAACGGGCAGCACTTTATAAAAAAGTGAAAGATCTTCGATATCTTTCAGATCCCCCACATAAAACCAGGCATCGGCTTTTTTGCTCTTTAGATAACGCAGCGCTTTCTTCTTTGAAATATTGAAAACCTCCGCCTTCATGGCGTTCTTTTCCTGAAGACGCAAAAAGGTGTAATAGTCCCCGCTCCCTTCCACATCCACGATCACACGTCGATCCGCCAGATCCTGGAATGTCTCGATCGAACTGAAACGCGGCACTATCAACGCGATCGCTGCACGGTAGAGAGGTGCCACCACTTTCAGACGGCTTTTGAATTCCGGGCGTTTTCGGATCAAATCCCGGATGATATCGTCCTGTACCACGGCAAGATCGACATCTTCCTCTTTCACCAGCGCCCGCAGTGACTCGATATCGCCTTTGGTCATTTTGATACTGTAACCGGTATTGACCACCCCTTTGGCGATCTTGTCGTAATCACTGGTGCCCTCATAACCCGCGGCTATTTTGCCGCCCCAGACGGCCAATGAACAGAAAAGTAATAGAGCCAGTACCTTTTTCATCATTCCACCACTGAATCAAGTAGACGGCTGCGCCTTTGCTCAAGATCGTTACGCACCTCTTTTTTGGGCAGATCCATCAACATCCGTACAAAGAGTTTGGGAGTAATCTTCTCATCCGCCGGATAGAGACCGTGCTCTTTTTTGAACCGCCGGATATAGGCGGCAAACTGATCCTCTCTCATATCGGGGTAATAGGATTGCAACAGATAGTAGATGAAACTGATCTGCTTCTCTTTGGGCAATGAACGGAATTTTCTTTTGTAGTTGTTGATAACCTGATACTCGGGCATGGCGTTGGGAATGGCCAGCCAGTAGGGAAGCAGCCGCAGTTTGCCCAGCAATTCCACACTGCTGATCTCCGAAAGCAGCCGCAGCGACTCGTGGACACCGTTTTGCACTTTCGCTTTCCCGGAAAGACCGAACCCGTTGCCCGCCACGCTGAACCCGATCTTGTTGGAGTCTTCCAGACGTTTCATCGTCACCTTGTTTTTGGCGAAGACAAAGGGAACATACTCACCCGTCGTAGCGTCCAGTACGCGAAGATCAAGTCCCAAATTGATCTCCTGATAACCGTAGTCGCTTTCGGCGCTGGCATCGGTCTCCCCTTTGCCCTGTCCAAAATAGAGCCCCAGGTTCATTCCCGCGCTTTCCGCCCGTACCACGTCGAATTCGCTGATCTCCCCTTCGATCACATACCCTTCGGCCCCTTTGGGAATCAACTCGGGGTTGGAGACCACGTGCACTTTGTAGCCCATGTTCAAAAAGGCGCTTTTGAGCATACCGGCAATATCTTCGGGCACTTTACCCACTCCCGTGGTTTTATTGGTAATCGGCGCGATATAGACGTAGATATCGGGATCTTTGATCTCATAAAGCATATCGCCGATCATCTGCAACGAGACACTGTAACGCGTCTCGTTCGCCACGACCTCCTCTTTCGGTTTTTCCAACTTGGGAACCATCTTTTTCGCCACACCCGTCGCGCATCCGCCAAAAAGCACGGCCACGCACGCCAACATCACATATTTTTTCATCTATCACTCTCCGATATGACTGTTTTCCAACGTAACATCGTTGGTTACCTCTTCCGGCGCTTCCGGATCTTCCACCTTCACACCCGTATTCAATTCACTTCCGATCCGGCTATTTCTGACTTCGACAAAATTGGTAATACGATCTACTTTCGCCCCTTTTTTGACCAGAACACCCGCATTCTCTTCATCCTCTCCACTCATCTTTTTGAAAGAAGAGGCGACGACACCTTTAACCTCGGTATAGTTATAGACTTCCCTGTGATGTCCCGACTTGACGACAACCCCCGCTTTTTTCGTATCGGAACTCTTTCTCACTGTGGAAAAATGGTATGTGCCGGGGTCTCGTTTCGATCGTTGTTTGATGATATTGCGATAATAGAGTTTGTTCTTCTCCTCTTCTTCGGAAAAGCGTTCGAACTCTCTGTTGTAATCATTTTCGGGGTTGACGGAAGAGCGCGGAGAAAGCGCTGAAGATTTTGGCAGGCTTCTTTTCAGTGCCTGCCTGGCTTTGAGCCTTGCCTGGTTTTCATTCAGGTTTTGGATATACAGATCATTGGGATCGGGAGAGATCTTGTCGCTAAAGCCGAAGGCAACGGCGACAAGCGCCGCCCAGATTGTCCACTTTTTCAACAAAGTTTCCCCCTCTTCCCATATCCACGTCTTTTTTTATTTTTCGTCACCCAGTTGCACACCCGCGTTACCGCTGTTTTGCGCGCCGACCATCGTCGTTTTGTTCAGGATAACCGCCTTGTCAAGCTTGACGTTCTTGCCTTTGATGGAGATACCGGCATTGCCGGTGTTTTTTCCGCCGACCATCGTCGTCTGATTCAGAAGAACCGACTTTTTGATCGTCGCTTTGTTTTTGCCTTCCACCTCGATACCGGCATTACCGCTGTTTTGCGCGCCGACCATCGTCGTTTTATTCAAAAGAACCGATTTGTCTACCTTGACGTTTTTACCCTTGATGGCGATACCTGCGTTACCGGTGTTTTTCCCGCCCACCATCGTCGTCTGGTTCAAAATGACGGATTTTTTCACTTCCACTTTGTTGCTCAACGCGAAGACACTGCTTACCGCCAGACTTATCGCTACCGTCCCGACAATCAATCTTTTCATTTTTTCCTCCTCATTGGGTTTCTTCTACGTAATTGATTATATATGGATTGTTTTTAAACTAACATTAATAAGCAATTTTCTGTTATGATTAAGAAAATGCTGTTTTTTACGGGAGAGTCTATGCCAGTCAGAATCGTGATCATGATCGGTTTGGTTACCTCTTTTCTTTTTGGACTGGGGAAAAAGGTTCCCCAAGTCGCACCATCTTCCCAATACCGACTCAACCTTTTCGAACATATTAAAATCGATCCGGAAGAGGTCGTGTTGGAGCATTTCAAACATCTGCCGCCCGAAGCGCTGCAAGAAAGAGACTCGCAAGGGCGCACACCGCTTCATTACGCCGTTTTATATAAAAAATACCGTCTGTTACGTTTTCTCGTTGAAAAAGTCGATGTCGCCGCCCAGGACAACGCCGGGGATACACCGGTTCACATTGCGGCCCGAAACCACGATTTTTACGCTTTGAGAGTTTTGCGTCTCTCCCCCTCTTTCGCACTGGCTGTCACTTTGACAAACGCACGGGAGATGACCCCGGAAATGATACTCGCCCAAAACGTCGCAGATACCAACACGACAAAAGAGCACCAAAAGAATGAAAGTGATGAAAACGTATCGGATTTTTACACCCTCGAGTATAAACCGATGGTCAAAACCCCTTTTTTGCGTTACAAATCACTCAACGAACCACTTGAGCCTTCCCGGGTCGAATCCGACCTTCACTCCTTAAGTGATCTGCACAGAGCGAAAAACAGCGGCAATATTGATATTCAGGTAGGAGGAAATTAACCGACCTCTAAAGCGAATTACTTTACCATGTAACGAACCGAAATCCAAAACAAGAGGTTACAAAATGAAACAGTTTAAATTTATACTTCCGTTGGTTCTGGCCCTGATGTCCGGATGCGCCACATCCCACTCACCCAACGTCTCACCGGCGGACAAAAGCGCCAGCAACGTGCTCAAAAGCGAGAGCAACGAGTTTATTGTCAACAACATTCCTCTCGATTACAAAGTCTCCATTGTGGGCTTTAACTCGCGCTTTCTTAATGACCTGCTTCAGGTGCAGGTTGACCTGCAAAACCACAAACAGGAACTCTATGAGCTGGAGTACCGCATCCGCTGGTTTGACAATACCGGCTTCGAGATCGACCACACCCCCTGGTTGCCGCTGACCATCAACGCCATGGAGTTCAAATCGATCCAGATGATGGCCCACTCCCCCGACGCGGAGAATTTCAAATTCTATATCCGGGCCAAACAATAACTACAGTTTGAGCAAAAGCCTCTTTGCCAACGCCAGCGCCGCTTCACCGGCTTTGGCCTGTAAAAAGAGGTCGGTTTTCTCCTCGCTGTAGCGGGTCGGCTCTGGGTTGATTTCGATCACCCGCGCCTTTTTGGCCTCAAATGGGAGCATGGATGCCGGCATCACCTCTCCCGTGGTGCCGACAATAAGGAGCAAATCGGCTTCATTCAGCCACGCGACGCTCTTTTGGTAGTTTTCGGGCCCGATCCCCTCGCCAAAAAAGATAAAATCGGGCTTAAGCACCCCGCCGCACCCGCATCGCGGCGGCAAAACCTCCAGCATTTCGGACAAAAAGGCGACCTTTTTGCGGCACGCCAGACAGACCAGCCGCTTGGCCGTGCCGTGAAACTCAATCACGTTACGACTCCCCGCCTTTTGGTGCAGGCCGTCGATGTTTTGGGTAATCACCCCTATAAGCTTGCCCGCTCTCTCAAGCTCGGCCAGCAGACGGTGGGCGGCGTTGGGCGCGGGCGCTTTGGTCAGCGTATCGTAAAAAAGCTCCTTGATGACCCGCCACGCCGCTTCGGGCTCTTCGTAAAAATAGCCAAGCTCCAGCACCTTCGGATCGTACCGACTCCAAAGCCCCCCTTCGCCCCTGAATGTGGGTATGCCGCTCTCAACCGAAATCCCCGCCCCCGTAAAAGCGACGATACGCCCAGCCTCAGCGATCCAGCGTGCGGCGGTAACAAATGTCTTCATAAATTTTATAAACAAAAAATTTGTCGAATCCAATCGTCGTCATCTTTATTTTCACCCAAAAAATACGGCCCATGAATTGATGACAAACAACCACGGACGGGAACTTTTCTATTTTCAATTTTTTCTATTATCCAATCAACATAAATACGCCATTCTTCAATATCAACATCTTTCACTATCCCTAATGCAAGAATAGACATTTCACTTTTTCCTTTTCCCAATAATCTTTTAACAGCAATTCGATCATTAATCTTTATTTTTTTAAAACGTTCTTGTTGATTTTTTATAGAATTACCTTTATCAGTTACACTATCTATATTCCAATTTTTATCCCAACAATACCAATATCCGCGTTTTAAAAACATAGATAAGGCATCGTCTTGTCCTCCCCACATTGCACCTACCAACCAATATTGAGTATTCATTTTTGACTCCTTAAGGTTTATCGCATAGCATCATGCCACCGGGCGATGGCGAAGCGTCGGCCGCGGGTGACGGGGCGTACTTCGTGGGCGAAAAGCCCATGGCTGGCAAAAACCACCATCGTGCCCGCTTTGGGGTAGAGGGTCAGCACCCTACCCTCTCGGTCGTAGAGGTGATTAAAGAGCAGTTCGCCCCCCTCGAAATCCTCGCCGTAGGTACTTAAAAAAAGCAGGGTCGTCACCTTGCGGCCGGGAGCGCTTGGGCGGTAGCCGACGAGACGGCCCTCTTTGTCCACCAATTCCCCGGCGTTGTCGGCGTGGCGGCGGTAGTGTCCGCCCACACCATACTCCAAAAGCTGGGGAGCCGTGGCGGTGGTAAGCGCCACGCCAAAGAAACGCTCGATCTCGTCTCTTGCCACCCTTTCGGCCCTGTCGTACAGCGTCCGTATCTGGGGGGTCAACGGATGCAAGAGGGTGTCACGGATGTCGGGGTTGATCCCTTCTTTGCCCCTCAGCGCGGCCCTCTGCGCCTCGCCGGGCAGGCTCTTTAGCGCCTCTTGGCACGCTTGAGGCTCGATGAGATTGTCAAAGAGCAAAAAGGGGCGCGGGGCGTAGGGGGATGGCATGGGAAACTTCTCAAAATCCATTGCCAAAACCCGCTCGTCGGCGTAAATCCCCTCTCCCAGCGCGATCACGGCTACCTCCTTTTGCGGTTGCGAACGTAAACGGCCTTGGCGCCCCGGTGGGTGACCTGCTCTTCCACGTCAAACAACCCCGTGGCGCGGATCAGCTCGCCCAGCTTCTTATAACCGTAATTGCGGGGGTCGAATTCGGGCGATTGCTTGGCGATGATACTGCCGACATTCCCAAGGTGCGCCCATCCCGTCTCATCACTGGCGGCCTCCACCGCGTCGCGAAGCAGGCGGATCAGCTTGCGCTCACGTTTTAGCTCGCTACTGCTTAGACGCTTGATGGGCCCGCTCTCGCCGCCGCTCTCTTCCTCGGCCCGCAATACCTCGGTATAGATAAACTTGTCGCAGGCCGAAACGAAGGGGGTGGGGGTCTTCTTTTCGCCAAAACCGTAGACCGTCAGCCCCGATTCGCGAATGCGCGCCGCCAGTTTTGTAAAGTCGCTGTCACTGCTGACAATGCAAAACCCGTCAAAATTGCCGGTATAAAGCAGATCCATCGCATCAATAATCATGGCGCTGTCGGTGGCGTTTTTGCCGCTGGTGTAGCCAAACTGCTGAATGGGCTGGATGGAGTGGGTCAAAAGCACCTCTTTCCACCCTTTAAGCTGGGGGCTTGTCCAGTCGCCGTAAATACGCTTGACGCTGGCGGTGCCGTATTTGGCGATCTCGGCCAGCAAAGCGTCGATAATAGAGGGCTGGGCGTTGTCGGCGTCAATCAGTACCGCCAGTTTTTGTGTCTTTTCCATCAGCTTAACTCCAAAAATCTCTCGTCCATGAACGATCCCGGGTGAACGTGGCAAAAGGCCGCCTTCAGCTGGCTAAAGAGCTGAGGGTTTTGGGCCTCCCACGCCCTAAGCATCGCTTTGGTCTCTTCCCTGGCGTGGGGCGCTTTGATCGGCTTCATCATAGCCGGGCACGCCTCATCGCCGATGGCCTGAATGCCGTTTTCCTCCACGAAAGCGCGGGTTTGGCGCTCCCTGACCCAAAGCAGGGGCCGAATGACCCAAAAGCCCTTTTGCGCCCTGTAAATGGGCGGCATGGAGCGAAGCGCGCCGTTGTTTTGCATATTCATAAAAAAGCTCTCGGCCGCGTCGTCTAAATGGTGGCCCAACGCCACTTTGTTAAAGCCCCCCTCTTGGGCCTTGGTATAGAGCGCCCCCCGCCGCATACGCGAAAAGTAACTGCAATAGGAGCTGTTTTCGCGAATCGTCTCTTCGGCGATCTCAAAAATGTTGGTCTCATACACCTCGTGGGGAATGTCGTGCTCGCGGCAGTGGGCGCGCAGGGCGTCATAGCGTTCGCCCGGCATCCCGTAACTTATCGTCACGGCCAGAAACTCAAAATCAAACGGGGCGTGGCACTGCATATGTTTTAATAGATGCACCAGCGTCAGCGAATCCTTCCCGCCGCTTAGCCCCACCAACACCCGATCCCCCTCGCCGATGAGGCGGTAGCGGGCGTTGAGCTTTCCGGCGGCTTTGAGAACCTTACGACTGAGCGCGATCATCAATAATCTTGTCCACCAAACCCATCATAAAGTCACTGCTGACCTTGGAGGAGTGCTTCAAAAACTCGTCAAAATCGAAGGCCGCGTCCATATCGGCCGCGTCGCTGATGGCCCTTAGCACAAAAAAAGGCACGTTCAAAT
>JAADEJ010000087.1 GCA_013153475.1 Campylobacterota bacterium | reverse complement strand
TAGGTCGGGTTTAAAAACAGTAACAACAACAGAAGAGTCGGTACTGTGGAGACTATGAGAGACATTCTACCCTTATTCATCTTCCACTCCTTTGTTATCCCGTATTCAACAGGATAGATTCAGGGATATCGTATCGCATGTCAAAGGAGGAAGCGAATCGGAGAGATTCCGGCGCTGTGGCGGCCCGGCTGTCTGCGTGAGACCCGTGGCTTTCCGTCCCCGTCTCGCAACAGGTTTGGCTTTGACACACGCAATACCTTATCCATACGATAACATAAATGCTTTAAAAAAGGATTAAAAAATCCCCTCCAAACGCCAGATTATGGCACAGCGGACGTTAGTGAAATGTAATTTAGTGTGTACGAAAGTAAATTGCTATCCGTCGTTTCGGGCGCGTCGGAAGGCCTCTTTGACCGCTTCCATGAAAGCGTGACGGACTCCCTCTCTCTCCAGCGCCGCGCAGCCTGCCGCTGTGGTGCCGCCGGGACTCATCACTCTCTCTTTGAGCAGAGCGGGATGCTGCGCTTCCAGAAGGCCGGGAAACCCGTTGAAAAGCCCCTGAACGAGGGTGTGGGCGTCATCCCGTCGCAATCCTGCCCCTACAGCCCCGTCGGCCAGCGCTTCGGCAATCATCGCAAGGTAGGCGGGACCGCTGCCCGCGACGGCGGTGGCGATATCGAGCTCTTTTTCACTTTGAAGCCAAAGAGATCGGCCGATGGCGTTAAAAAGGGTGATCGCCTCCTCCTTTCGGGCGGGATCGCCGGTCAGTGCCGTCATGGAAGCGAAATGGCCGGCCGCCAGATTGGGCATGGCGCGGACGCGATGTTCGGCCTTCAGATGTTTGGCGAGTGTTTCGAGTGATACGCCGGCGAGTACGGAGTAGAGTGTATCCGCCTTGCCTTTGAGCTTTTTTCCGACTTCCGCGAGAGCATGGGGCTTGACGCATAGGATAACGGTCTGTCCGTCCATGTCGTACTTTTCAAGCAGGGCCGTTTTGGCGTGTTTTTCCAGTTGTTGCGTAAAAGCCAGTAGCCTCTCGCCGTCTCTGCCGACAACGGTGAGCTCATGCTCTTTTTCCAATCCTCTGGCCAGGGCCAGTGCCATATTGCCGGGGCCGATCAGTGTCAGTCGCATGGGTCGGTTTCCTTACGGATATAGTTTTCAAGGGGCTCCGCGACACCGAAGTTCGGATATTTCGAGCTGTCCAGGACCACCTGCCCCATTTTGCCGTTGTCGGGGTTGAACAGCAGCGGGGCCAGAAAATTGACATGGGACTTTTCCAGCGTGGTGTCGAGGATCATGATATTGAGCGTCAAAGGTACCGTCTCTTCGGTCAGTCCCAGTTTTTCGGCCGCCTCGTCGGGAATTTCGAAAACATAGTCATTGCGGATGGCATTGGGGGTGATCAGCATGAAAGCGGGGGCTTCCCCCTCTTTGTTCTTGAGTCGGTAGAAGACCCCGTCCACGTTTTCCAGCTCGTAGAGGGTCACGTCGTTGAATCCGAGAATCGGCAGTACGGCAGTATAGGTCATCGCTACGCCTTTTTGTTTTAATGCTCTGGTAAACATATATCGGTTAAAATATTCACTAAGTTTAAAGCAAAGAACCTATAAGAGCCCTGAAAGGGTTGGCGCGGAAAGGAAGATGATCCGATGAAAAGGATGATGAAAAAGGTCGCTCTGGTAACGGTATGGGTGCTCCTGATGGGGGGATGCAGCGCCGTCAAACAGAAAGAGGAGTACGAAAAGCCCGCGCTTTACTGGTATAAAAAGATGATCAAGGGGGTGGTCTCGGGCAATCTCGAGAAAGCGGACAACGCGTTTACCTCCCTGGAGAGCGAGCATATCAGCTCTCCCCTGATTCCCGAGGCGATGCTGATTTTGATGCAGGCGCACATGGACAACGAAGAGTATCTGCTGGCCCAGTTCTATCTTGACGAGTATATGAAACGTTACGGCAGTTACAAAAACAGGAAACTGGCGGAGTTTATCAAGATCAAGGCCGCTTTTTACGGGTTGCGTTCTCCCCAACGGGATCAGAAACTTATCGATGACACACTCAAAAAGGCCCAGGGGTACGTGACGAAGTATCCCGACAGCGAAATGACCCCGATGGCCCAGACCATCGCGGTGAGACTGGCCATGACCCGCTATCTGCTCAATGAGAATATCGCTTCGCTTTACGAGCGTCTGGACAAACCGAAAGCGGCGGCGATCTACAGGGAACGCAACAAAAAGAGTTTCGTGAAACAGGAAGATATCCAACCGCCCCATCGGGGATGGCTCGCCTGGCTTTTTGAATAGAAGAGCCCGTCCGGCTTGACAAACGGAACGAAAACCACTATAAAACTTGCCGCAATATTCCGGTATGAACGTTTTCCGCTCTGCGGAAAGCGACTGTCGGAGTCTATGGATACAGAAGAGAGGGAGTAGGTATGCAACTGAGTGATTACAGCGCCTTTCCGGCGGAACTGCCGATTGTCGTCGAGGATGAGCTTTTTCTCTATCCGTTTATGATTTCACCCATCTTTTTCAGTGATGAGGCCAATATGGCGGCGGTGGAGGAGGCGGTTTCCCGCAATTCGCTCATTATGGTCTGTCCCACCCGGCCCGAACATGAGGGGGAGAGAAACTTCGACGCCATTTACGACGCGGGTGTCGTGGGGTCTGTCATGCGAAAGGTGACACTTCCCGACGGCAGGGTCAAGGTGCTTTTTCAGGGTCTGGCGAGAGGCCGGATCATCGAGCGCCTTGGTGAGGATCCGCTGACGGCCAGGGTGGATATTATCCACTCCCGGCCCTACCATGAGGCGAAGGTCGAGGCGTTGATGGAGGTGCTGAGGGAACGGCTGCGGGTTTTGTCGCAGGTGAGCAACCAGTTCCCGCCCGATCTGTTGCGCACGATAGAGGAGAATCACGAACCCAACCGTATCGCCGACCTGGTCTGCAGCACGATCCGTATCAAAAAGCCGGTGGCGTATGAGCTTTTTGTGGAGGAGGACGCGGAGAAGAGATTGATGTTGCTGATCGACATCATCTCCGCCGAGATCGAGGCGGGTAAGCTGCAAAAGGAGATCCGTTCCAAAGTCCATACCCGCATCGAGCAGGTAAACAAAGAGTATTTTCTTAAAGAACAGCTCAAGCAGATTCAGCATGAATTGGGGGTGGATAACCAGCGGGACGAGGAGATCGAAGAGTATTACGAGAAGCTGGAAACCAAAAAGCCCCATATGAGCGAGGATGCCTACAAAGAGATCAAAAAACAGATCGACCGGTTCGCGCGGATGCATCCCGATTCGGCCGACGCCAACCTGATCCAGGGGTGGCTGGACTGGGTTTTGGAGATTCCCTTCGGGAAGATGGCCAAGAAACATCTGAGTGTCGAAAAGGTTCAAAAACAGCTCGACAAAGACCATTACGGCCTGAAAAAACCGAAAGAAAGGATCGTCGAGTACTTCAGCGTCCGGGAACTGGCCGAACTAAGAGGGGTGGATGACGGCAAGATCAAAGGGGCGATACTCTGTTTTGCGGGCCCTCCGGGCATCGGGAAAACCTCCCTGGCCAACTCCATCGCCGAGGCGCTCAAACGGAAGCTGGTGCGCATCGCCCTGGGCGGTCTGGAAGATGTAAACGAGTTGCGCGGCCATCGTCGAACCTATATCGGCGCCATGCCGGGACGGATCGTTCAGGGGTTGATCGACGCCGGGGAGATGAACCCGGTGATGGTGCTGGACGAGATAGACAAAGTGGGTCGCAGTATGCGGGGAGACCCGACATCGGTATTGCTGGAGATACTGGATCCCGAGCAAAACAGCGCCTTTAGAGACTACTATCTCAATTTCAATATCGACCTGAGTCAGGTGATCTTTATCGCTACGGCCAATGATGTGGGCGCCATTCCCGGGCCGCTGCGTGATCGGATGGAGTTTATCTTTCTCAGCAGTTACACGCCCAAAGAGAAGTACGAGATCGCCCGGCAGTATCTCATTCCCCAGGAGATCAAAAAACACGCCCTGCGAAAGAGCGAGTTTTCCATAACCAAGGCGGCGCTGGAACGTGTGATTGAAAACTACACCCGCGAGGCGGGCGTGCGCAATCTGCGTCGCCGCATCGCCGATATGGTTCGCAAAGCGGCCAAAATGATTCTCTCCGACCCCGGCATAGACAAAGTGACCGTGTCGGTTAAAAATCTGCATGAGTTTCTGGAAAAGCCGGTCTTCGAGATCGATGAAACCGACAACATTCCGGCTGTCGGCGTGGTCAACGGCCTGGCCTGGACGGCCGTGGGCGGTGACGTACTCAAAATCGAGACCATCAAGATCAAGGGCAAAGGGGCCATGCAGTTGACCGGCAGTCTGGGTGAAGTGATGAAAGAGTCGGCGCGCATCGCGTTGAGTGTGGTCAAAACCCTCATCGACCGGGGTGCGTTGTCGATACCCGATGGCGTTATTCCCAAAACCGTCAAGGAGAAGGAAGAGGGTATCAAGGTGGAGCCCAGTGAGGTCTACAAGCGGTACGACCTTCATATCCATATTCCCGAAGGTGCCACCCCGAAAGACGGCCCGAGCGCGGGTATTACCATGGCCACGGCCATCGCCTCTATTTTAAGTGAGGCAAAGGTACGGCCCGACGTGGCTATGACCGGTGAATTGACTCTGACGGGAAAAGTGCTGCCAATCGGCGGATTGAAAGAGAAGTTGATCGCCGCTTACAAAGCGAAGATGAAAACGGTGTTGATTCCTGAAAAGAATTACAAACGGGATATGGACGATATTCCCGAAGAGGTGAAAGCGTCGGTCGAGATCGTACCGGTCGGTACGATCTCCGAGGTGCTCAAGAGGGCGCTACTCCCCTCTTAAAGCTCGATCAACCGTTTGATCTTCGGGATAATATCACTCTCTCTGACCGGTTTGGAGATGAAGTCGTTGGCGCCGCTGTTGAGCGCCTCGCTCTTTTTTGTCTCATCTGTCGTCAGAACGATAATCGGAATGTTTTTGAGGTTGGGATCGGCCTCCATAAGTTGAAGGACGGTGATACCGTCCATTACGGGCATGATCAGGTCGAGCAGGACAAGGCCGATGCCGCCGTTGCGTAACATCTCCAGTGCCTCCTGCCCGTTGGAAGCTTCTACGATGTTGGCGACAAACTCCTGTTTTCTCAGCATGGCGCTCATCAGTTTCCTGTTTATCAAATCGTCGTCTACGATGAGAACGTCAATCTGCTGCATTTAGGTATCCTTTACTTTTGTATAAATTTTTCAATGATCAGACGGGCAAGGTCCCGATTGACTATATTGGTGATCCGCTCATCGCTCAATCGGGCGACTTCATCCGGTACCTCGCTGCTGGGATCGGCCATCAGCACGACGGCGACATCCAGATCCTGTTCGGCTATTCTCTTTTTCAGTGCCTGAAGGTCGAGACCGTCGGTCTCGAAATCGACAAAAATCATACCGGTATCGGCGTCTATTTTCTTCAGCAGCGCGTCATAGTTTTCCGCGGCTTCGACCTTGTAGCCCAGCTGTTGCAGCAGGTTTTCGAATATCTTGCTCTCAAGGGCGCTCTTTTTCAAAATCAGAATGCGATCGCCCCGCCGTTTTTTCTCTTCCTGTGCGGCAGGTTTTTTCTCTTCCTCGCGTGCAGGCGTCTCCTCTTTGGCTTCATCGAACGCGACAGGCTGCTCCTCCTGCTGTTTGGGAGGCTCCTGCTCGAGCAGGGGTGTCTCTTCCAGGATTTCGTCTTCCGTCGTGATCTTGTCGGAGAGGAATTTTTTGAGAATCGCGATGATCTCCTCTTTGACCAGCGGCTTGGTGGTATATTCGTCAAGCCCTTCCGCCAGGAAACGTTCGCGGTCGCCTTTGAGGGCGTTGGCGGTCAGCGCGATGATGGGTACGTGGGGAAGCTCCTCGTCCTCTTCGTAATCCAGAATCTCGTGGGTCGCTTCCACGCCGTCCATCACCGGCATGGAGATATCCATGAAGATGACGTCGTAGTGGCCGTTGCGACGTTTTTCGAAGGCTTCCAGGCCGTTGGAGGCCAGATCGACTTTCAGGCCGAGTCCTTCGAGCGTTCTGAGGATCAGCTTCTGGTTGATCACGTTGTCCTCCGCCACGAGCGCTTTGGCTTTGAAACGTATCTTGTCGCTGTCGATGACGGTGGGTTTTTGGGGTTTGGGAACATCTTCGGTGGCGTTTTCCAGCACGCCGATCAGTTTCGAACCCGTCAAAGGTTCGTAAATGATCTTTTCACACAGGTTGCGGAGCGCTTCGATCCGTTTCTGGTGGGTCGATTTGATGACGACGTTGCAATGGATGGGTGCTTTACCCATCTTGCGCAATTCGCTGTCGGAACAGTAGGCGCTGTCGATCAGGGCGCTGACGATGCTTTTTGACTTGATAAGAGAGAAGAGCTCTTCGGGTGTTCCGAATTCGGTATAGCTGACGCCGTAGTAGCGCAGATACTCTCTTAAATACTCATCCTGTTTTTTGCTGCGGCCAGCAGGGGCGAGAATGCCGAGCGCCACATTGCTGAATGCGCCTTTTTTGCTTTCGTTCATAGCGGGCAGCTCGTCAAACTCGAGGGTGAAGAAGAAGCGGGTGCCTTCACCCACTTCACTCTCCAGATCCAGTTTGCCGCCCATCAGCTCGGCGTAGCGCGCGGAGATGGTCAGCCCCAGTCCCGTTCCGCCGAATTTTCGGGTAACGCTGATATCGGCCTGGCTGAAGGCTTCGAAGATATGCGCTTTTTTGTCGGGCGAGATGCCGATACCCGTATCCTGTACGCTGAAACTGATGCGGCATTTGTCATCGCTGCTCGCCTCTTCGCGGCGGATCTCCACATTGATGGCGCCGCCCTGGTTGGTGAATTTGACGGCGTTGGAGAGCAGGTTGATGAGGATCTCTTTGATCTTGGTGGGATCCCCTTTGATCGGGTTTTCGAGTGAGGGGTCGATGAAACAGGCCAGGTCGATCTGTTTTTCGGCCGCTTTGACGGCGTAGATGTCCACGGCGCTCTCGAACTCGTCGATGGGGTTGAAGACGATGTTTTCGATCTCGACTTTGTTGCTTTCGATCTTGGAGAGGTCAAGAATGTTGTTGATGATCTCCAGCAGGTTTTCGGAGCTTTTTTCGATAATATCGACAAACTCTTTCTGCTCATCGGTAAGGTGCGTGTTTCTAAGCAGTTCGGTAAAGCCGACGATACCGTTGAGGGGTGTACGGATTTCGTGAGACATATTGGCCAAAAAGAGCGATTTGGCCTCGTTCGCCTCTTCGGCCCGCTGCTGCTCTTTGCGGGTCTCTTCGATAACGTTTTGCAGCAGGGCGTAGGCCTGGGCCGTTCCTTCCGCCGTGTCGAGGTTGACGTCCATCCGACTGTCGGTCAGGTCCGCGACGTTTTGCAGAATGGTTTCGAGGTTTTTGACGTTGCGGGTAATCTCGCGGCTGACGATGAAGCCGATAATGGCGAGAATCAGAGCGACAAGCCACAAGGCGGCGGAGGCGCCGGCGATATACATCTGCTCCTGCAACATCGCGGCGGTCTTTCGGTCGATCGCGGCAAGCAGAACTTTCTGGGCTTTTCCGAGAATGGAAATTTTTTCGGTATTGAGGTTGAACCAGAGCGTGGGGTCAATGGTATAGTAGCCGTCGTTGATGGAGTGAAGAATCTCGATCCGCGCGTCGGCCAGGTCGCTCATGGTCTCTCTGGCCTCTTCGCTGAGGAGGATTTTGTCCAGTTGCGCTTTGAGGTCCTTGTCGAGGATGAAGCCGTACTCATAGGTGTCTGCCTGACCGATATAATGGATCCAGGTCTGAAGCTCCTCATCGCTCATTTTGGTGTAGCGGGTCAGGACGAAGGACATGAAACCCCGTTCGATACCGCTGGCCTCTTTTGCCCGTGCCAGACCGATATAGGCCTTCGATTCGTTGATGATTTCGCTGTTCGGCGCGCTGGAGGCGATCTCGTCGATGTCGTAGAGAATCTCTTTGATCAGGACGGTGTAGTAGTTGAAGAAGATATCCCTGAAAGAGATTTTCAGGGCATCTACCTGCCGGCGCTTTTGCGGCAGTTGGGCGAGCAGCTGCACCAACGCTTTGCGCGCGGTGATTTTGGGATGGGAAGAGAGATATCCTTTCAACGCCTTGGCGGCCTTGTCGGTTCTTTCTCTCTGTTTGGCGAGGGAGGCTTTCAGCTTTTTCCCCGAGGAGGCGATGTAGATGGAGGTCATCCCCCGCTCTTTGGCCAGCTGAGTGGCCAGATCGTTGAGAATGTCACCGTAGGCGGTGCTTTCGCTGAATGTCAGGCCTTTGGTGTAGTTGGTGCCCGACTGGTAAAGGAAATAGCTGGCAAATCCCAGCAACAGAAGAATGGGAAGCAGCGAAATGAGTTTGAGTTTGCTACGTATGCCGATTTGCATGATTCACCTTTACAGCGATATTTTGAATTTGTTGGCGATCTTTTCGCACTCCTGGGCACCGCCCGCCAGTCCCTCTTTGAGGAGGGCGGTCGCCCGACTCTTTTTATGCTCTTTGAGATAGATTTCCGCCAGATAGCAGCGCGCTCTCGCGTTGCCGTACTGTACCGCCATCTGAAAGTGGTGCTTGGCGGCCTTTTTGCTTTTGGCGGTTCCCAGTCCCTTCATGTAAAGGAGGCCCAGAAAATAGTGCGCCTGCATGGCGCCGTCCTCTTCCACGGCTTTTTCAAAGGCGCTTTTGGCCTCTTTGTATTGGCCGCTGCGGAACGCTTTCATGCCGTCCGCGAAGTTCCCGGCGCAGAGCAGTCCCCCTGTCAGTGACAAAACCAGTAGAAAACGTAGAATCATGACATCTCCTTCATCTGCTCCTGCAGCTTCTCCACCCGGGTATAGAGCTTCTCGACCAGCTCTTTGGCCATCTGGGTATCCTGGGTGTATTGAATCTTTTTCAGAAGCTCTCTGAGGTTTTCGATTCTCAGGTTGGCCGCCACCCCTTTGAGTTTGTGGGCGGTGGTGTTGACGGTTTGGATATCACCGGCTTCGATCGCTTTCTGGAAGCTCTCTTTCTCATCATGGCACTGGGTGATGAAGTCATGGGTGAACTCCAGAATCAGATCGGCCGGCAATCCCAATGCGTCGGCGGCCGCCTTGGGATCGAAGAGAACGGTATCCTCTTCCTCCTCCTCTTTTGCGGATTCGGGTGAAGAAGCGGCCGTCTCCTCGCTTACAAGCGGCGATTCGTCTTCCAGGAGCAGCGGAAGGGGACCGTCGTCGTTTTGGGACTCCGAAGGCCGGGGCGGCTCTTCGGGCGCTGTTTCACTCTCTTCTTCGAGAAGCTCGAAAACAGGTTCGTTCTCTTCCGCCGATGAGACGGGTTCGACCGGTGTTTCGGCGGATTCACTCAAAACGCTGTTTTTCAACAGGTTAAACGCCTTTTCCGCCGCACCGGGTTCATCTGCGCCAAGCAGCGCTTCACAACCTTTTTCGATTTCGCCCAACATCAGGTTGCCCGCTACCCCTTTGATGCGAAGCACCTCTTTTTTGACCAGGCGCATATCGCCTTCGCGAATTCCCTTCTCGATGCGCTCGCTTCGCTCTTTGAACTCCCGGACGAACTCCTCCAGGAAAAGTTTCGTCTGGTCGATATCGAAACCGATGAGACGGGCAATCTTTTCCGTGTCGAAGGGAAGCGGCGCGACGGTATCGGTCGCGACAGGCGTTTCCTCGTTCAACGAAATCTCCACCATCGCGATACCCTCGTCCTTCACGTCTTCGGACTCGGGTGTGTCGGGTTTTTCCTCTTCGGCCTGCTCCGGTTGTTTGGGAAGCGAGTCGAGTTGAATCGGTTCGATGGCGATACGCTCTTCGGTGTCTACGGAGGCTGAAACCGTCTCTTGGGCGGAAGGGGCGGCCTCCTGCTCGGTTTGCGGTTCGGAGAGGGCCTGGGTGAAATCAATGAGCCCCTCTTCTTTCAACTCCGGCAGGCTCTCCTCCTCTTCCTGCCCGGCAGGCGTCTCTTCCTGAACAAGTGAGAAGAGCTGCTCCTCTTCGCTTGGGGGGAAAGCGGGTGCATCCAGGCCATCCGGTTGCGGTGGCATCCCCGCCGCGGGTGTCGGTTCGGCGTCGAAAACGGGTTGGTCGGCGGCGACATTGCCGGCATCGTCGAGCAGGGTGACGTTTTTGATGGTGATCTCATAATATTCGACCGGTTTGTCGGTAGGGGCTTCAAGCGGATAGTAGGTCTCGAAATCGACATCACAGGAGAAGATGGCGCCGTCGCGGTTTTTCAACAGGATCTTTTTCTGTTGCGGTGTCGCGTGTTTGAGGAAGTTGATCCATGAAAAATTTTCGAAATTGTAGATATAACCCGGTTTTTTGACAAAGAGTTCGCTGTAATCCCGGTGTTTGGCAAGAAAGTCGGCAAGGGTTTGAAAACCTGCCAGTTGCAGCGCTTTTTTGGTAACGCAGTAGAGTGAGCCGTCTTGTTTATAGAGTAACACTAGTCCACCTTTCTCACTGCTTTTTCTCTTCTTCGATCATTTTGGCGTACTGTTTGGAAATTTCGGCCACGTCCATCGGCTTGGCCGGATGCCGGGCGGCGATATAGCCGACCTTTTCACCATCTTTGATGATCGGTTTGATATAGGTTTCCACCCAGTAATAGCGCCCGTCTTTTCGCAGGTTTTTGACCAGGCCGCTCCACGGCTTGTCCTGCTGAATCGTATCCCACATCTCTTTAAATGCGGCTTTCGGCATATCGGGGTGTCGAATAACGTTATGGGGCTTGCCGATAAGCTCTTTGCGGTCATATCCGGAGATCTCCGCGAATTTTCGGTTGGCGAAGGTGATGACGCCGCTCAAATCGGTTTCACTGATGATCACGCCGTCGGTGAAGGTATACTCTTCGTCAATCGGTTCCGGGCGCTGCATGGTGCATCCTTTAATTTGATAAACGGAAATTTATTCTGTCACATTAGAATTATAAGGCATGGATTCATAAAGTTTTCTAAACCAGTTTGACGGTTTATTTTCGTTTGATTTCGGTAATACCGTGAAGATGGTCGAAAAGGGTTTTCGCGGCCCGATCACCGATGGCTTTGGCAAGGCTTTCTCTGTCGGCTTTCCGAATCGCTTCGAAACTGCCGAAATAGTCCAGAAGCCTCTTGATACGGGCCGGGCCGATCCCCTTCACTTCCAGCAGGGAGATCTGTTTCTCTTTCTCCAACCGTTTTTTGCGATGGTAGCTCAAAGCGAAGCGGTGGGCTTCGTCACGCAGTTTTTGAAACCACTGTAAACGGCTATCCGAAGGGGGTAGGCGCAGGGGTTCGCCGCCAATATAGAGCAGATCTTTGGCCGATCCTTTGGCCCGGTGGGCTTTGGCGTCAACTTTTTCTTTGGCGATGGCCGCAACCGGCA
>JAADEJ010000021.1 GCA_013153475.1 Campylobacterota bacterium | reverse complement strand
GCCAAACGGATCCGGCAGGCGGTGTTGCGGTTTAACATTCCCTACTTTACCACCCTGGCGGCGGCCAAGGTAACGGCCGAGGCGATTCGGGAAATGCGCGACAGCGAGGCGCTGGACCCCCGGGCGTTGCAGGACTATCTGAGCGAATAACGATGCATAAAGAGCGCGTCTACCTGGTTCAGACCGATACGACGGTCGGCTGGGTAAGCCGTTCGGACAAACGCCTGGCCCGCATCAAAAGCCGTCCGCTCTCCCAACCCTTTCTTACGGCGGTGGCCGACCTGCGGAGTGTCGCTTTGCTGGGGCGCGTGCCTGGCCCCTTTCGCGCGTTGGTGCGGCGGGCCGACCGTACCTCTTTCGTACTGCCCAACGGCGCCTCTTTCCGGCTGGTCAAAGGGCCGCACGCCAAGCTGATCGAAGAGACGGGGCCGCTTTATACCACGTCGGCTAACCTGCACGGCAAGGCGTTTGATGAGCAGATCGCCCGCGAGAGGGCGGATGTGTGGGTCGAAGACGCGCGCGGCTACCGGGAGGCCGCCCCGTCGGCCATCTGGCGGTTGGGGCGTAAAAAAATGAGGCGTCTACGATGATACGGTGGATAACCGGCGCGCTCTACGGGCTCTTTTTTTGGCTGGCGGCCGACTTTCTTTTCTACTCCGGGATCTATGTTCACTACATCAAAGCCAACCATATTTCCGTCTTTTTCAATCCCTTTTTCGTCGATCACCAGCTCTGGTGGCTCTGGGTGGTCGGTACGGCGGTGCTTGGCGCGGTATTTATGTGGGAAAACCGCGCTGTGAAAGGGGCGCTGCTACTGACGGTTCTTCTGCTTTCTGCCGTGACATGGGTACCTTCGTGGGGAGAAGCGGCCGGTTACGCCTTTTTTGCCAGGGAAGGGGTTCTTTACCGTTTTGGAGAGAGGGAAGTATCGGGTGTGCGGCTCTTTTCGGCAGACGGGACCGATTATGTGCGTGTGGCGGGTAAATCCCGCCTTATGCGCTATCCCGTCGCCAACCGGGTGCGTTAACCCTCCTGCTCTTTGAGGGCTTTGTACTCCTCTTCGGCCTTTTTGATCATCCCGCGGTCGGGGATTTTACGTCCGGCGATGTAGCCGATGATGTTGCCTTCGTCGTCGAATTTGGGTTTGATCCAGACGATGACCCAGTAGTATTTGCCGTCTTTGCGCATGTTTTTGACATACCCTTCCCACATCTCGCCCCGTTTGATGGTGTCCCAGACGATTTTGAAAGCGGCTTTGGGCATATCGGGATGGCGGTTGATGTTGTGGGGTGCGCCGATAAGCTCCTCTTTGGAATAGCCCGTCATCTCCCGAAATTTTCGATTGGCGTAGGTGATGATCCCCGCCGTATCGGTTTCGGTGATCATCACGCCGCCGTCAAAGAGGACCTCTTCATCCACCGGATCGGGTTTGACGATGGTCTGGCCCGTTTTGATGTTTTTGATCTTTTGACCCATCTGTTTCCCTTTAACTGCTGCGAATTATGCGAATCATAGCATTGGGAGAGTAAAATTAAGATAATATTTATCTGATAACAAGGAGCGCCCGTGTCCGCCGCCGAAACGATTGACGGGTTGATGAAAAAGAGGGTTCTGGTTATTGACGGGGCCATGGGAACCCAGATCCAGGATCTGAATATTCCCGATGAGGCGTGGGAGGGCAAAGAGGGGTGTAACGAACTGCTCAACGCCACCGCGCCCGATACCATCCGCCGCATCCACGAGCGTTATGCCATGGCGGGGGCCGATCTGATCAAAACCAACACCTTCGGCGCCATGGACTGGGTGCTGGAGGAGTACGAGCTGGGACACAGGGCCAGGGAGCTGGCCAAAAAGGGGTGCGAGCTGGTCAAGTCGGTCTGCGAGCAGTACAGTACCCCCGAAAAGCCCCGCTTTTGTCTGGGGTCCATCGGTCCCGGGACCAAACTCCCCTCTTTGGGGCACATAGATTACGACGCCATGTACGCCGGCTACAAAGAGACCGCTCTTGGGATGATCGAGGGCGGGGTGGATATCTTTTTGCTGGAGACCTGTCAGGACCCTTTGCAGATCAAGGCGGCGCTTCACGCCTGCTTTGACGCCGCCAAAGAGGCCGGGGCCCGGATACCGGTGATGGTGTCGGTGACCATTGAGCTAAGCGGCAGTATGCTCATCGGTACCGATGCGGCGACGATCGCGACGATTCTGGAGCCCTTTGATATTCTCTCTTTGGGCTTTAACTGCGGTACCGGCCCCGAGCAGGTGGAAAAACATGTCAAAACCCTCTCCGAGCGGTGGCACAAGCCCATCTCCGTGCACGCCAACGCGGGGCTGCCCCAAAACAGGGGCGGCTACACCTACTACCCCATGGGGCCCGAGGAGTTCGCCACGCTTCAAAAGGGCTTTTTGCGATATGACGGGGTGACCTTTTTGGGCGGCTGTTGCGGCACCACGCCCCAGCATATCAAGGCGCTTAGCGACGCGGTGGCGGGAGAAAGACCCAAAGCGCCGACCGGTTCGCACCCGGTCTCGTTGGCGTCGCTCTTTCACGCCACCCCCCTGATGCAAGACCCCCCGCCCTTGCTTATCGGCGAGCGGGCCAACGCCACGGGTTCAAAGGCCTTCAGGGAGCTTTTGCTGGCCGAAGATTACGAGGGAACGCTCACTGTGGGCCAACAACAGGTGCGCGCGGGGGCGCACGTGCTGGACGTGTCGGTGGGGTTTGCCGGGCGGGATGAGACGAAGGACATGAAGGCGGTCATGAGCCTTTACAACCAAAAGATCCCCCTGCCGCTCATGCCCGACTCCACCCAAACGGGCGCTTTGGAGACGGCGCTTAAGTGCATCGGCGGCAAGCCCATTATCAACTCGGTCAACCTTGAAGACGGGATCGAGAAGTTTGACGCGGTGTGTCGGCTGGCCAAGCGGTTCGGTACCTCTTTGGTCTGTTTGACGATTGACGAGCAAGGCATGGCCAAAACCGCCGAGCGCAAGGTGGAGGTGGCCGAGCGGATCTACGAGCTGGCGACCAAAAAGCACGGCCTGCGCCCCGAAGACCTGGTGTTTGACGTGCTCACCTTTACCGTCGGCTCGGGCGACGAGGAGTACCGCGACGCGGCCATCCAGACCATCGAGGCGATCCGAGAACTCCGCCGTCGTCACCCGGAGGTGGGTACGACGCTGGGGCTTAGCAACATCAGTTTCGGGCTCGATAAAGACGCCAGGCCCTATCTCAACTCGGTCTTTTTGCACCACTGCCTGGAGGCGGGGCTGACCAGCGTCATTATCAACGTCAAGCACATCATCCCGATGAACAAAATCAGCCCCGAGGATCGGGAGGTGTGCGAGGATCTGCTCTTTCACCGCACCGACAAGGGCGATCCGCTCTTTCGCTTTATCGAGCACTTCAGTAAAAAGGAGAAGGTGGACACCGCCGCCGAGGACGAGGCGTGGCTGAAGATGAGCGACGAGCAGAAGATCCACAAACTTCTGCTTGACGGCGACAAGGAGCGGATGATACCCCTGGTGGAGGAGGCCCGCCACAAAATCGCGCCCGAAAAAATCGTGAACGAAATTTTGATCGAGGCGATGAAAGAGGTGGGCGAGCTCTTTGGCAGCGGACAGATGCAGCTGCCGTTTGTGCTTCAAAGCGCCGAGACGATGAAGGCGGCGGTCGATTACCTCAACCCCTACCTGCCAAAAAAAGAGAAGGCCAGCGACACCACGCTGGTGCTGGGCACCGTCAAGGGCGACGTGCATGACGTGGGTAAAAACCTGGTGGACATCATTTTGACCAACAACGGTTTCAAGGTGATCAATATCGGCATCAAAGTGGAGATTGAGGAGTTTTTAAAAGCGATCGAGGAGCACAACGCCGACGCCGTGGGCTTTTCGGGACTGCTCGTTAAATCGACCCAGGTGATGAAAGAGAATTTGGAGGTGATGCAGGCAAAAGGGCTGAAGATTCCCGTATTGATGGGCGGCGCGGCATTGACCAAGGGGTTTGTGGACGACTTTTGCCGCCCCGTGTACGACGGGCCCATCTTCTATTGCCGTGACGCCTTTGACGGGGTGGTGGCGATGAGCCGGATCGAGGAGGGCAACTTCGATACCCGCCTGGCGGGGGATCTGAAAGATGACGAGGAAGCGGCCGTTGTCGTGAAGGAGAAAGAGGAGGCTAAGATCCCGCCTTTGGCCGAGATTCCCATGCCAAGCCGTGACGTGCCCGTGCCGGTGCCCCCCTTTTGGGGGCGGCGGGTGATGCGCGCGGGCGATTTCGATCCCGCGCTGGCATTCGAGTGGCTCAACCACCGGATGCTCTTTAAGCAAAGGTGGGGATATAAAAGCAAAGGGATGAGCAAGGAGGCCTACGAAGCGCAACTTGACAAAACGGTCTGGCCCGCCTACGAGCGGCTCAAGCGGCAGTTTCTGGAAGAGGGGCTTTTTGATCCGACGATCATTTACGGCTACTTTCCCTGCCGAAGTGATGACCGCACCCTTTTGATCTTTGACGCGAGCGAGGGGTGGCACAAAGAGAGTGACGCCGACCGCGAGCCGCTGGAGGCGGTGATGGGCAGGGCCGTGGCGCAGATGACCTTTCCCAGACAACGCAAAAAGCCCTGGCGCTCTCTGGCCGACTATTTTCATAGCGATCGCCACGACGTGGTCGCCTTTACAACAGTCAGCGCGGGGGCGAAGCTAAGCGAGTACGAGGCCAAGCTCTACGCCGAGGGCAAGTTTCACGAATACTACCTGGTCCACGGCCTTGGCGTGGAGCTGGCCGAGGCGCTGGCTGAGATTGCCCATAAGCAGATAAGGCTTGATCTCGGCATCGCTCATAAAGAGGGCCCCACTCTTCGGGATGTGCAGATGCGCGCCTATCAGGGGGCGCGCTACTCGCCGGGCTATCCCGCCTGTCCCGACCTGGAGCTCAACGGCCCGATTTTTGCTATGCTAAAGCCCGAGGATTTCGGTATAAAGCTTAGCGAAACGTGGCAGATTCACCCCGAGCAGTCCACGGCGGCTTTGGTGGTTTATCACCCCGAAGCCAAATACTACAACGTATAGGAGGTTGAGATGAAAGAGAGTTACGGACCGATCTTTAGACTCTGGCACTGGCTGACGGTGGTTGCCATGGGCGGCCTTTTGGTGACGGTGGCCCTGCGAGAGAGCGTGTTGGATAAAAAGGAGGTGGCCAGGATTATCGCCGACAAACTGGCGGAGTTTGGGGTGAGCCTGGCGTCCGATCAGGTGATCGCCGTCGCCAAAGCGGTGCGCGCCAATATGTGGGCGTGGCACTATATCTTCGCCGCGCTTTTGACGCTGGCCATTGTCGTGCGGATTGTCGCGATGATCAAAGGGGAGGCGACCCTGCCGATTCTTAAAGTGCTTCGGGCCGAAGGGGCGGCCGAGAAGGGTAAAGCCGCGGTACATCTGCTTATTTGCATGGGTATCGCCCTCATGACCCTGAGCGGCTGGTTCTACTACTTTCATGAAGCGCTGGGGTTTGAAAAGGCGGCGGTACACTGGGTCAAAGAGCTGCACGAAGCGTTATGGGTGCCCCTGACGCTGCTGGTTTTTGCCCATATCGCCGGGGTGGTGCGCCATGAATTGGCCACGAAAGAGCCGATCGTCTCTCATATGATCCATGGAAAAAATGACCGATGATGTGAAAAAACGTGTAAAAAACCGCTGAATCTCAATTCACTTTAAAGAAGCGTGTGCGATAATCGACGCATGATTGTGAATAAAAAGGCGGCAACGGCACTGTTTATGTTGACGACATTGGAACTATTCGCCGCCGCCGTCAAAAGCGGAGAGGCGTTGGCCCGAATGTTGCACCTCTCCGCAGGATCCAAAGCGATGATTCAGTGGGAGAGGGTTTTTAAATCCGAACGAAAAATGAAACGATACGGCATTGACAGGTTGAGTGAAGAGGAGAAAAAGCGGCTCAAACGTTACCTGATCAACCATGCCGTCGATTCCGACCAGCCTACCGTAGCGGGGGAGTATTAGAAAATGGGTTTGCTCAGGAAAACGCTGCTTGGGAGTATGGTTTGCGTGCTCGCGGCGGCCCAGCAGAATGTTCCGTCCACGCAGGAACTGCTGAAGATTATCGAACAGCTCAGGGCGCGGGTCGATCAATTGGAAAAACGGCAACGCTCGCATGAGACGACCCAAAAACGAATGGAGAGAGAACTTCTCAACCTCTCCGATTATACCGAGGCGACGGAAACCAAGGTATTGGAAGACAGACTGAAATTCGGTTTCGGCTTCAAAACCAACCTGGACAATTTCCGAAAAACCTATGCCGACGGTCACCGGATCAGCAGCGACAATATCTGGAGCACCAAACTGATGCTCAATATGCGGGCCAATCTTACAGACAGCATGAAGTTTCACGGCCGGCTCTCCATGTACAAATATTGGGGCAGCAGCGTGGTGCATCCGTATACCTATTACGACAATATGCAGGGGCGTGTGCCCGCCGACAGCGCCTTGTATGTGGAGCGGGCCTATCTGGATCTCTTCTTCAACCGCGACGGCATGATACCGCTGGCTCTCACCATCGGGCGCCAGCCCAGTACCGACGGCCCCAGCCAGCAGTTCAAGGACAATACGGTTCGTAAAGCGACCTATTCGGCGCTGCTTTATGACGGGGCTTCCGACGGGGCTGTGGTGACGCTAAACCTCTCCAAACCGCTTCGTATGCCCAAAACCTATCTTCGTTTCGGCTACGCGAAAGGCTTTGGCTACACCGAAACGGCCAACGACGTGGGCAATGCGTTTGTCGGAGCCTCCAACAGCGATCTGAAAGATACCAATGTCTTTGGCCTGTTTTTGGATACGACCGTACCTGGAACCCGACGCTCTCTCCTGCAATTTGGCTATTCCCGCTTGGTGGACATTATCGCCAATCCGTTGGACGGCGACAGTGACCGAAACGTCAATATCGGGGATATGGATATGTTGGGCGCTATGGCGGAAGTGACCGATTTGAGAGACTGGGGGCTGGATCTGTTCGCCCACTACGGTTACATTTACGCCCACCCCAACGGAAAAGGGTACCTCGATTACGGAACGCTGCTCGGGGAGGCGGGCGATACGGGTGCCAAACGGGGATACGCGGTCTGGTTGGGCGGTCGATACGGATTTGGAACCAACCGCCGTTTCAAAATCGGTATGGAGTTCAACCACGGCAGTCGGAACTGGGTCAGCCTGACGCAGGGGGCTTTCGATATTTACAACAAGCTGGCGACACGGGGTAACGCGTTCGAAGGGTATATCATGTATGTACTGAACCGCTATACCAATATACGCCTGGGATATGTGGATATCCACTACGATTACACACGAAGCGGCTGGTTCGTAGGACGCAGCGTCGATGTATCGGAGGCGTCCGCTCCCGAGACGGAACTGGAACGGCTGCGTTCGATCTATCTCAAAATGAGTGTCCATTACTGAGATGACGGCCCTGCTGAATCGTCTCAGGCTTTTCCACAAGATCAACCTCACTTTCTATATCTCTTTCGTTCTCGTTCTTTTTCTAATCTTTTTCTTTTACAACACCAGCCGTTACATGGTAACTTCTATCGAGAGAAGTTACGAGAAACGGATACGGATGCTCGAGTATACCGATACCATCAAAAAGAGTCTGCGACGACTTGACTATATGGCTGTCAAAAATGCATTGGAAGGGGTAAAAGATTTTAAAAGAAAAAGTGAGGAACAAAGACGGATACTTCTGAACAATCTTGAGATGCTCAAAAGGAATCCCGTTTTTATCCATAATCGTGATATTGTGCGGGAAATAGACAGAATCCGCAATCGGATGATCGGTTACAAGAGCATCGCCGAATCGCTGAAAGAGGAGGTACAGGACGACCCGGAAGACGGTATGTACGCCATTTTGGCTTTGGCCAAAACCAGTCGGATTATCTCTTCGGAACTTGCCGATCTCGAACGGAAAATCGACTATTACTGCCGATTGGAGATCGAGAGAACGCATGAAGAGATCATGCAGACACGGCTGTTGGCTTTCGGTTTTGTCATGTTGATTTTCTGGTTGATGTATCGTCTGAACAGGCGTGTGGCCGATATGATTCTGGAAAAGGTACAAAAGCTGCACAAACTGATCAGCTCGTTTCTGGAAGTGCTTTCTCGCAAAAAAGGGGCGGTGGAACATGTCTCGTTCGCATCCAACGACGAGATCGCCACCATCGGAAAACTGATCGAATCCAATTTGCATCTCGCGGAAGAGATTATCGCCAAAGAGCGGGAAGAGGCCCACCGGATCGAGGAGGAGGTCAAGAAGGCAACCGCCGAGATTCGGGCACTCAACAAAGAGATCGAGGCGACCCAGCGGGAGGTTGTCTTTACCATGGGAGCCATCGCCGAGAAGCGCTCCAAAGAGACGGGTTATCATGTCAAGCGGGTGGCGGAGTACTCCATGATACTGGCCAGGCTTTACGGGCTCTCTTTGGAAGAGTCGCTGCGTCTCAAAGACGCTTCGCCCATGCACGACATCGGTAAACTGGGCATACCCGACGCCATCTTGAACAAACCGGGCAAACTGACCGATGAAGAGTTCGAGATCATCAAAACCCATACGAAAATCGGCTACGAGATGCTCAAACACTCCGAACGTCCCATTCTCAAAACGGCGGCGATCGTGGCCCATGAACATCACGAGCGGTGGGACGGCAAAGGGTATCCCAGAGGACTCAGGGGCGAAGAGATCCATATCTACGGCCGTATTACCGCCGTGGCGGATGTCTTTGACGCGTTGGGATCGGACAGGGTCTATAAAAAGGCGTGGCCGCTGGAGAAGATTATCAATCTCTTCAAAGAAGAGCGCGGTAGACAGTTTGATCCGGAACTGGTCGATCTTTTTCTGGATAACCTGGAACATTTTCTCGCGGCGAAAACCAATATCGAGAAAGAGGGAGACAATATGGCGCTCTCCCGCTACATCGAGAATTTTGAACGGGTCGACGAGTATATCGGCAAAAAGAGAAAGGGCGAGGTATGAGCGCGAAAAACTGGTTGATATGGCTGTTGGCGGCAGGCGTGGCTTCGGCCTCGGTGCTGGAGATCTATCTGGACGGGGCGCGGTATACCTATCGGCCCCGGGACGGATTTATAGGGTTTACGGGAGAGATCGAGGCTTTTTGCGCGCAACGGCCGGCGGCGCTGGTCGAGACGGATCAATGTCCTACCGGGGTGCCGCTGTGCGGATTTTACCGAAAGATCGAAAAGAGAGCCCATCAGGTTCAAACCGCCCGGATTCGCGCCGATCTGTTACGCCAGACGACCGCCAATACGAGGCAGAACAAACCGGACGCGAAAGCGTTGATCCGTTTTTGCGAGGTAACGGGCGCGCAGTCAGCCCGTTGGGAGCGTGAGGCCAAAGCGGGGCAGGCGCGTCTGAAACGTCTGCGGGGCCGTTTTGCCAAACGTGCCCGCTCGTCGTATCCCGTGGCCCTGGCTGAGCCCTGTTTAGAGGATGTGACCCTCATCTTTCCCGCCGGGGTGATCGGGGCGCGTGTCGGGTATACGGTGGATATTTCGGCAAAAAAAGAGGATCGGGCACGTATAACCCAATTGCTCTGGCTGACCAACCGAAGCGGGGTGGATATAGAGGCTGATGAGGTGAGGGTGACGGCAGAGCCCGTGGCGCGTCGTCTTGTACCCTACCGCTTTACCCCCTGGGTTATCAGAGAAGATGATATATTTAAACGGATGGCCAAGTCACGGCGTGCTGACGTCGCACCGAGGGCGCTTTCTGTGGCGATGCCGTCGAAGCTTACGGTGGAGGCCCCGCGCCGTTACCGGATCGATCATATGCGACTGCCCTCGACCGCGACGCCACTGCGGGCCGTTTTGCGCCGGTGGGACCAAAAAGCCGACTATTGGGAAGTCACCTACAGTTATAGGGATAGGCGGGTTTTCAAGACCCTTGCCTTTTCGCCCAAATATCCGATTGACGCCGATAACGACTGGCGGGTCGTGGATGGCGGGCGTCTGGTAGCCAAAAAGGTTCAAGGCGCCTATCGGGAGGGGCGTTATACCCTCTTTTTGGGGGTGGACGAGGATGTGAACCTGCAAAGAGAGCGATTGCACCTGAAGGCGAAAGAGAGTTTTTTCGGCTCTTCGGTACATCGCAGGGACGGTTATAGGCTGATACTCGTCAACCGTGCCGACACCACCAAACGGGTGCGCCTGATCGACCGGATACCGGTCGCCACCCGCGCCGACGTGACGGTCAAACTGCTAAGCGTCACGGCCAAAGGCGCGAAGCTTTCTTATAAGCTGAAAAAGGAGGGGCGTTTGGAGATGGATGTTACGCTCGCGCCCCGCGCGAACGCGACGGTGGACGTGCTTTTTGAGGTGATCCACGACAAAGAGAAACCGGTTGCCTACTAAACGGGTATGCGTATTCGGCCGCGTTATTTTATTGTGTATAAAGGGGTCAACTCCCTTTTTACCGGTTTGACGGTAGGGGCCGTCTTTACCATTTACGCTCCGCTCGATCCTTCCGTCTTTTCCGTCGGCGGCATTGTGCTGGCGCTTGGAATGCTGTGGGTGGCCCGGCTTTATGAGAAGATTTTAAACCTCAAGGCCTTTTTTCGTATCTCGCTCTTTGTGGAGTGGGTGATGTTGATGATGGTAGCGTGGTATCTTCTGCGCCCGGAAGGCAAAACCACCGCCCTGGCGGTCTACGCGGGGTATCAGCTTACCTTTTTGTTCGGCAGTTATCTGGTGCGGGCCGAAACCCTCTTTTTGCGCCGCAAAGCCCTGCTTTCACGGCTTGACAGCGCCAAGCAGATCGGTTATCTGGCCGGTATGGTTCTCTCCTGGCTCTTTTACAGGGCTTTGGTTTGGGGGTGGGGCATCAAAGATCACGGCGCGCAGGTTTACGCGCTCCATTTTCTACTCTTTGGGGTGGAGCTTTTGATCATCTTTTTGCTGCTTCGTGCCTTTGAAAAGCGAAAGTAGCCGGCAACCGCCCGTTTGGCACCTCCGTTGGCGGAGCATGGCTGAAAGGTTGTAGAGCAAAAAGATCAAAAAGAGCAGGGCCAGCGTGCCGTAGAGTGTTGCGTACCCCCAGGCGCCGACCGTGGCGTGGGCGTAGGCAAGGTAGAGAAAAAGCGCGATCAAAATCAGGCACACGGGCCGCTCCTTTGGGTAAAATGGCGAATATGAGACGCTATTATATCCTGCTTCTGTTGTTGTCGCTTTTGCAAGGGGGCCAGTGTGTGCCCAACCGCCTGGAAGAAAGCGCTTCGCCCTACCTGCGCCAGCATCTTTGTAACCCCGTTGAGTGGTATCCCTGGGGAAAAGAGGCGTTTGAGAAGGCGCGCGAAACGCACAAACCTATCTTTCTTTCCATCGGTTACAGCACCTGCCACTGGTGCCACGTGATGGCGCGTGAGAGCTTTGAGAACCCCAAGATCGCCGAGCTGATCAACCGCTGGTTTGTGGCGATCAAAGTGGACAGGGAGGAGCTCCCCCAT
>JAADEJ010000051.1 GCA_013153475.1 Campylobacterota bacterium | reverse complement strand
AGTAGGAGTGGAGAAAATGATTAACGAAAGCAGACGAACATTTTTAAAAGGCGCCGCTTTTAGCGTAGCGGGCGCGACGATTGCGACGGGCGTTTTCGAGACGGTGGCCGAAGCCTCCAAAGAGGAGACGGGGCGTTTTACCAATACCCCCGATTCGCTCAGTTTCTACCCGCCCCAGGAGGAGTGGGACAGCTTTACCGAGCTTGACGGGGGCGACTGGAAGCGGGGCGGCATTGCCCGCCGGGGCATCAAGAGCGAGAAAAACCCCGACGGCATCGAGGTACATGACTACACCATCGTGCCCTGTGTCTGCTCCAACTGCGAAGCGGGATGCGGTTTGACGGCGTGGGTGGACAAGAAAACCCTGACCGTGCGCAAATATATGGGTAACCCCCTGCATAGCGGCAGTCGGGGACGCAACTGCGCCAAGGGTTACGCCGCCGAGAGCCAGATGTACGATCCTGACCGGATTCCCTTTCCCATCAAGCGGGCCCCCGGCTCCAAACGGGGTGAGGGCAAGTGGATCCGCATTACATGGGACGAGGCGCTCAAAGAGATCGGCAAGAAGATGCACGATACCCTCAAAGCGGGTGATGAGATGAGCAAAAAGCTCATCATGTACCATGTGGGCCGCCCCAACGAAAACGGTTTTGGCCACCGTGTGCCCCATACCATGGGATTGGACGGTTACGACTCACACACCAACATCTGCTCCGCCGGCGCGCGCCAGGGTTCCATTCAGTGGGCCAACGACGACCGCAACTCCCCCGACTGGGCCAACGCCAGGCTGATTTTCCTGCAATCCTCCCACGCGGCGGACGCGGGCCACTACTTCCAGCAAAGCGCCGGTCTCATCGCCGACGCCCGCAAACGGGGCGCGAAGATGGTGGTACTTGATCCCAGGCTCTCCAACTCCGCCGGTATCGCCGATTTGTGGTTGCCCGTATGGCCCGGTACCGAAACGGCGCTTTATCTCTACCTGGCCAACCGTGTTTTGAACGAAAAAGACAAAAACGGTGATGACCTTGTAGACCACGCATTTGTGAAAAACTGGATCAACTGGGATCGGCTCATGGCCAACCGGGAGTATCTGAAATTCATGGTAGAGAAAGGGTATATCTCCAAAATGCCCGAAGATGAGAGTTATGAAAGCTTCATCGCGCTGATGAAAGAGCTCTACGCGCCCTATACCAAAGCGTTTGTTGTCAAAGAGTGTAAGCTTGAGGGGCAGGAGTACAAGCTGGACAAACTCTTTGAGATGTTTATTGACGCGGGGCCCAAAATTGCCACCTATATCTGGCGGGCCGGCTCCATCGCGCACCGGGGCGGCTGGATGATTACGCGTTCGGCGTTTTTGCCGCTGGCTCTGCGGGGTGCCATGCGCGGGGACATTGGCGGCGTAAGCTGGCACCACTGGCACAAAATCTCTATCGGCGGCAAGGGCGACGCGGCCACCGTCGCGGGCAAAAAGGCGCCCAAGGTCGACGTATGGAACGAACTGGCCTGGCCGCCGGAATATCCGCTTAGCACCTATGAGATGAGTTACATCCTGCCCCACCTGCTGATGGACGAGGAGTGGCAAAACAGCTGGCGTGCCAGGGGGCTGAACGTGCCGACCAAACTGGCGGTCTGGATTCCCAGGATGTACAACCCGGTCTGGATCAACCCCGACGGTTTCCGCTGGATCGAGGCGCTCAAAGACGAGAGCAAGATCGAGATGAGCTTCAACCTCTCGCCTACCTGGAGCGAGACCAACTGGTATTGCGACTATGTCCTGCCCGTGGGGCTGGCCGGCGAGCGGCACGACCAGCAGTCCGAGCCGACCAAACCGGAGCAGTGGACCGCCTTCCGCCAGCCGGTACTGCGCGTGGCGCTGGAGAAGATGGGATGGAAACCCAAGGTCGAATATCGCGGCACGCTGGAGGTGCATATGAAAGCGGGCCTGGGCGAGATTTGGGAAGAGAACGAGTTTTTTGCCGAGCTTTTGTGTCTGCACGTCGATCCCGACGGGAGCCTGGGGGTGCGCCAATATTGGGAGTCTAAGAAAAATCCCGGCACGCCTGTGACGGTCAAGGAGTACTACAACGCCGGTTTCGCGCTCATGCCCAACCTTAAAAAAGCGGCCGAGGCGGCGTATCCCGAAAGTGAGTACCCCTACTATGAATTTATGCGTGATCGGGGGGCCTGGACCGAGAAAACCAACGTCTATAAACCGCAAGAAAAAGAGCTTGAGTTCGACGGCGCCTACTATCACGCCCACGGCCACAAGTATCATGTGGATGAGGTGGAAAAAGACCGCTTCGGCGTGCTCTGGATTACCGACCACGAGGGGCGCAAACGCTCCATCGGCGTGGAAGTGGAGGGCAAACTCTATGAAGGGTTCCATACGCCGGACAAGAAACTCGACCTCTTTTGCGAGTGGCTTATTGATTGGAAATGGCCCGAATACGCCCTGCCCATCTATCCGCGCAATGAGCGGGAGTATGACAAGATGATTCACATTGTCAGCCAGGTGCACCACCGCTATATCAAGGGTGAGAACGAGTTTGCGCTCAATACGGTCTTCAGACTGCCCTACAATATCCATACCCGTTCGGTCAACTCCAAGCACCTGATGGAGATCAGCCAGAATCACAACCCGGTCTGGATTCACACGAGCGACGCCGAGCGCCTGGGGATCAAGCGGGGGGATGCCGTGAAAGTGCGCATTGTGGATACCGTCTCAGGCCTGGAGAGCGGCTATTTCGTGGCCATGGCCGTACCGACCGAGGCGACGATGCCCGGAGTTCTTGCCAACAGCCACCACGCCGGCCGCTGGAAGCTCAAAAACGCCGTGGAGATTCCGGGCTTTGAGCACAAGCTGGGCGTCATGGGCGTGGGCGCGCCGCTGTATGAGATGACCATGGACGGCAAGGTGGGCACCCTCAAGCCCAAAGAGGGGATTGACGCCATTAAAAATCGTCCCAAAAGCTGGCAGTTCAAAGCCTTTAACAAAGACCTCGACAACATCTGGTGGGACGGGCTCAGCGGCTCATGGCAAAACGCCGTGGCGCCGGTGCATCCCGATCCTATCGCGGGTAATCACGCCTGGAACCAGAAGGTTATTTTGGAAAAGGCGGGCCCGGATGACGAGATCGGCGATATCTGGGTCAATTACGAAAACAACTTTAAAACCTTCAAGGCGTGGCGTGAACAGCTTTGCCGCCCTCTTACCGGCCAGGATACCGAGCGGCGCCCCTACTGGATGCCCCGCCCGGCGGTGCCGCTGAGCAAGAAAGCCTACAGCTTCAAGGTCAAAGACCTCTAAAAGCGCTCCCCTTCGGGGGGAGGCTTTGTCAGGTAAAAAGTAAAAGGTAAAAAGTAAAATATTTTTTTACCCGCTTTCACATTTTTAATGAGCAAATCGTAGTAAAATGACAACGGCGGTTTTTCAAAACCTTTTACCTTTTATTTTTTACCTATTACCTTAAAAAACAGGGTTTTTTATGAACGATATCCTCACCAAACAACTGGCCCGTATGAATCTTTACGCGCTGATCTCCCGGCTTTTGATGAAAGAGCTGGACGAGACAGCTTTAAAGCAGTTGGACGAAGATGAGATGATGCTCTCCTTTTTCCCCAACTACCGGCAGTGGGAGAAGCGGAGTGAGCTTTCAAGAAAAGATCTGCTCGCGCGTTTTTTGAACGTTGATTTTACCAACCTCTTTGTTTTGCACCTCATTCCTTATGAGACCTTCTATACCCGGGATGACCAGATGCTGGAGACCGGCGGGGACAACCCGGTGCGCAAGGTGTATGAGCGGTTCGATTTTCGGGTGTCGCTGGAGAAGGCCAGGGCGGTCAGCCCTGATCATATCGGCATTGAGCTGGAGTTTATGTATATGCTTTGCGCCAGCGAGTACAAGGCCCTCAAAGAGGGAGACAAAAGCTCTGCGTGTACCTTGGCGCGGGTGGAGCGCGACTTTTTGCGTGACCACCTCTTGCGGTGGGCGCCGATGTTTTTGCAAAACGTCAAGGCCGAGTGCGCCACGCCGCTCTATTATGACACGGCGTCGCTTACGCTGGAGTTTATGCTAAGCGATTACGAGTACCTGCATACGCTCATTGATGAAGAAGGGTGTGACTACGACGCATGAGCACGCTCTTTTTTGACGCCGCCAAATGCGTAAGAAGCGCCACCAAATTCGCAACCTGCGAGGCGTGCGTGACGGCCTGCCCGGTCAAGACCGTCACCGTCGCCGAGAACGGTTTGCCCGCTTTCGTGCCGGCCGATTGCGTTGATTGCGGCGGTTGCGTGGGAGCCTGCCCGACAGAAGCCTTTGGGTTGAAAAGCTTTGATGTCACCGACTTTTTCTTCCGTTTTATCGAAGCGGACGACAACCGGCTCTCCTGTCGCACCAATGTGCCCTGCCTGGCGGTATTTGGGGTGGAGCACTGGGTGGCGTTGGCGCTTTTGAAGCCGGAGGTGACGGCCGATGTCGGCCATTGCGCCGAGTGTGTGTGGCGCGAGCCTCTGTATGGGGATTTGAACGCAAGGATAGAAGAGGCCAACCATCTGCTTATGGCCGTTGAGAGCCCCCACAAGGTTTTGACGGCGCCGTTGGCTTTGGAAGCCGATAAGAATAACACCCCAAACCGCCGCGCCTTTTTGGAGAAGCTCTCACCCCGGGAAGCCTTGCGGGCCAAGGCGGCTTTTGAGGAGGCGGTGGAGGGCGCCATGGATGATCTGCGCCGACACGCTTTGGAAGGGTCGGCGTTGGCCAGACTGCGCCAAAAGGAGATTCCTGATCGGCGTAAACTCCTTTTTGTGGCGCTCAAACGCGCCCAGAAACCGCAAACGTACCATACGCTGGCCGAAGAGGCGCTCTCTTTTGTGTCGCAAAAGTTTATAGACGACACCTGTACCATGTGCCAGATGTGCTACCGCATCTGTCCCACCGGGGCGCTAAGCAGTGACGCCAAAAACAGCAAAATCTTTTTTGACGCCATGCTCTGCGTAAAGTGCGGGGCGTGTCACGACACCTGCGAGCCGGGCGCTTTGCACCTTCAGCCCGCTTTTGAGCTGAAGGAGTTTTTTGAGCCGACCCAGCGCCTGCTGGCCCGTTTCCCCCTGCGCCGTTGCGATGAGTGCGGGGTACACTTTGCCTCGGTAGAGGGCGCGCGGGTCTGCCCCCGGTGTGCCGTGGAGGAGGAAGAGGCGCTTGATCTTTGGGGACTGGAGAGAAAAGATGACGGCACGGTGGCCTTCAAGGCGGGCGAGGAGAGAGCGCTGGCCGATTGGCGAAGCGACACATCCGGCTTTGAGAACGCCCATTTGCCAAAGGATGAGAGATGATTGACGAGGGGATTTTGTCCAAAGAGAGCCGTTTGATCGCCCTGTACGGCCAAAACGCCCAGGCTTCACCCTTTTTAAAACGGCTCAATACGGCTTTTCGTACCCTTGGACTGCCCGATTACGCCGTGGGGCTGGATATTACGCCCGAACATTTTGCCTATATGCTTAAAGGGATGCCAAACTCCAAAGTCACCATGGCGCTTTATGAGCCCGAATACCGCAAAGAGGCGGCGGCGCTGGTGGATCTGCCCGACACCTGCACGACACGCAGCGGCCTGTGTGACGGTGCCGTGGCCCGGGAGGGCAAACTGGCAAGTGTCTGTTTTTTCCCCGAAGCCTTTGAGCGCCTCCTGGCCTGTGAAAGCGTCAATTTGCGAAACGCGCGGGTGCTTCTGCTTGGCATGGACGGGGTGAACCGGGCCCTTTTGCCCCTGCTTGGGGTGTTGGAAGTCGCCTCGGTGGAGGTGGCGTGCGAGAGGGTAGAAGAGGGGGCCGGATTGCTGGAAGCCTCTATGGCGTCGCTGACGGGTGTCAAAAAGGATGTGCACTGGTTGCGTGAAGGGATGGCGATAGAAGCGGACGCCTATGATACGGTGGTGGTGGATACGGCACTGCCCTTTGGCGTCAAAGGGGGCGCCAAAACGCTGTGGATAGACGTGAGCGAAAAGGGATTTGTCGAGCGCCCGGTACCCGGCAGGGTGATTGGGGTGGAAGCGTGGCAGACCGCCCGGGCCCTGAGCGTGGCTGTCCGGTGGCTGGGGGCTGAGGTGAATTGCGACCAATATGATTTAATATTAAACAAGACGGGAGGGTGAGCGATGGCGGATTTGCGCAAAGAGTTTGAAAACTACATGGCCGAGCGGTGCGTAACGGGATGCGAGAGCGAGGAGGATACCTTTGAGTACCCCGATTACGTCGAAGCCGTCAACAACGAGCTGATGCCCCCCGCCAAAAGCGGTGTTTATATCAGCCGGTGGGATCTAAAGCAGATCGGCGACGCCGTGGGGGCCTCCATTGCCATGGATACCCGCGCGCGTATGTACAAGATGCTGATGCGCTCCGTGCACGACAAAGAGAGCCTGGGGTTACTGCTGGGGGCTTTTAGCTCTCTGATTGAGGCCAAGATTGAACCCTATAGGGAGATGATGCAAAACTACCCCGCCTCCGCCGGGATTTTTGGCGAGATGATCGCCAAAGCCGAACGGGCCAAAGCCTTTTTGGAGACGATACCCGATCAGTACTACCCCGAATCGTGACGGCCCGGCCGTCGCCTCTTTCTTTTTTCTTCCTTTAAATGAAATATTAAAACTTTTTTGCAGTAAAATATAAAAAAAGCGCGTTTTCCCCGGAAGCCGTAACGGCATATGCCGAAAGGAGGGAGCGATGCGGCGGCTTTGGTTGACTTTCTTGGCTCTTTTGGCGTGGGGTCTGGCGGTGGGCCGGGCTGAGGTTTTGTCCGATCTTCCGAAAGTCGATCCGAAAATCGAAGCGTGTCTAAAAAAAGAGACGGTGCAGATAGACGTGAAGCGGTATCGGGAGATACCCGCGCAGATGCAAAGGATCTACGACAACGCTTTTAAGTTGAATCTACGGCAATTTCTTCTTAAGTCCAACTCCAGTAAAGCGCTGGATACCATCTGCTCGATGCCGGGATTGGATACCATGACCACCTGGATTTGTCGAACCTACAAAGCGGGCAAGTGGTACCAGGAGAAGTTTCGCGTCAAGGCCTTTCCCAAATTAAGCGTCTATCGGACATTTTTGGAAGGCAATCTTCGTGACGGGATAAGCGACTGTCTCTCAAAAGGACCCGCTGGGGTGGCACCCTATTATGACGCTTATCAGATTGTCTATGACGAAAAAAAGTATCCCGAAAAAACGAAACTTCTGCATGAGATTGTCCATATCCATGTGATGAAAACCTGCCTGAAACTCTACTCGCTCAAGCAGGAGTTCGAGCGGCTGACAAATCAGTGTGTCGAGGTGCCGAATCTGCTGGGGCAATCCCTGGCGAAAGCCAAAAACAGACTGCTGGGGGATGGGCTTTACTACAACATCAAAAACGAAGCGCTGTTACGACGCGATGACGACGCCAGGGACTGGGAAGTCAAAAAACAGCGTCCCGAAGCGGGCACCTATCTGCCAAAGCATACGCGCAAATGGGATGTGCGTCTTTGGATAGGGCGAACGCTCAAAGGGCTCTATATCATCCCCAAAACCGATACCGTCGAAGCGGGCGGTCACCGGCGCATCAGCCTCAACGGGCGTTTCGAGGCGGCGGGCAGGGTATACGAGAGGCTTCTAAACGGCGTTGAAGGGGTGACATGGGATGACGGCGGTTGCGGCCTGCGGGTGAGGGGCCGGACGGTTTACGCGCCAAAATCGGTCTCCAAAGCCTCGACTTGCCGTCTGATAGCCCGGTATGAGGAGCAAAACCAAAGGGCCCAAACCTATATGAGCATGAAGATCACCCCTTCGCCCGCCACAAGGCTCTCTATCAAGACAGTCGACGGATCAAATAGGCTGGGAAGAGAAGGGCGCAAGGGATTGCAGGCCTTTTTGCTACGCGCCGACGGAAGATGGGAGAAGGTCAACAACGGGGTGCGATGGCGGGTGGATCCTCCTTGCGCAAAGGTGCAAAACAGAACGCTGGATGCCTCAGGATGCTGTCAAAAGAGCGTGGTGACGGTGCATGCGACCTGGCGGGGCGAAGGCAAGGCGCTTCGGGCGTCACTCTCTTTGCGGTTTAAGCAGAGTGTGGTACCGGTGCCCCGGTTGACGGGGCAGAGCCTTTCTCGGGCGAAACGCGCGCTCAAACGGCTGGGACTGCGCCTGCGATACCGCTACGAAAAGCGACAACAAAAGGGGCGCCGACCCAACGAGGTGCTGACGCAAACCCCCGCCCCTTGCGTGTGGGTTAAAAAAGGGAGGGAGGTGTCGGTCACACTCAATCCCGACAAGGCCCATGCGCTTATAAAAGTGCCCGACCTGACGGGCAAGAAGCGGGATGAGGCGATCAGAATTCTTAAAAGAGCCGGCTTGGACGCGGATGATCGGCTCTATACCGGCCCGCTTGCCTCTTCCAGCCGGGAGCTGACGGTCGTTTCGCAACAGCCTCCGGCAGGGAAGGAGGTAAAGGCGGGGACAACGGTGCGCTTTTTCTACACGCCAAAGCGTGTTCGTGTACCCGATGTGGTGGGATTGGACGCGCAAAAGGCACAGGAGAGACTCGCGAAAGTCAAGCTGGGCTACCGGTTGATCGACGCCCCCGCCAGGCAGGCCAACTACGCCGTCAATGCCGTGACGGATCAAAGCCCCTCCGCCGGTACGAAACTCTTTGAGGGGAGTGTGGTGCAACTGGTGATCAACCCCGACTACAAAGCGCAGATCGGTATGCGGATCGAGCCCAAAAAGTGGACCTACCGGGTCGGTGAGCCTGTCACTTTCATAGAAGAGACCCTGCATAAGAAAGCGGGCAACAGCTACCGGTTTGTCTGGTGGATCGACGGCAAAAAGGTGGCGGAGGGCGAACGCTTTACCTACCGATTCAAACAGCCCGGCGACTATACGGTGATGCTCGATCTTATCTCGTCCGACCCGACCGAAAATGACACGATGCGCCGGATCGTGGAAGTAGCCGAATCGGCCGGGGGCGGGGGCGTCGTCGGTGGAGCGACACCTGAAAAAGCGGGGATTCATATCACCTGCTCCCCGGCTTCCGTCAAGGTGGGCGAGACGGTGACTTGCCGGGTACGGTTGGATAACGCTGCCGGGGTGACGCAGATTCGCTGGTATGTGGCCGACGATTTTGTCACGACGGGCAAAACATTGAGAACCTCTTTCAAAGAGGAGGGGGTCTACGAGATTCGCGTGGGGCTTCGCAAGGGGAGCAATTTTGACGAAGAGAGCGCGTGGGTGAAAGTGGGTGTGGGCCGAGATGCGCACGGCATAGGCAACCGTGTCAACCGCTTCAAAAGCGTTTTGGAGGGCCGAAAACTGAAGGTCTATATGAGCTACTTCATCGGAGGTCTGGGCAAGTGGAGCGATTGGAAAATCGTCCATACTATTAGCGATGTGCAAAAAGCCTGGCCCATGATCACCGCCCCCCAAAGCGACGGATACAACACGGGGTATCTGTTTTATGTGGATTCCTACGGGGCCATGCGCTACCGGGTGTACGGCATGGAATTTACCCGTTACGGCGCGAAGGGAAGGCTCATCTACAGCGGTACCGTACCCCAAAGCAAAGGGGTGGAGGAGATGGCGCCGGTACGGATCTACTATTATGGCGTGCGTTTTCGCTGGCAGACGGCCGATAGAAAGGTGTGTAGCGCCTACCTCTCCAAATATGACCCCTCCAAAAGCGTCTCGGTCGGGGTGAGCGGCAATGTCTATCTCAAAGCCGGGCTGTATGATCTTACATGCAAACACCTGCCAAAAGCGGCGGATGTCTCCCGCCCCGGCGGGAAAGTCGGCGGGACAAAAAGAGAAAATCACAACCCCTCCTGTGAGGTGATCAACCTGCCCGAAGAGGCGGAAGCGGGGGCGTGGTATGTTTTGTGGACGCCGGGAGACGCCGACGGTGACGCCGTCACCTACCGCTGGCAGATTGCGGGAGCCTCCAACCGTACTCCCCAAGGGCGTAAGGTGATAGTGCAGTGGCCCAAAGCGGGCCGATACCGACTGACGGTAACGGGCGATGACGGCCGCGGCGGACGGTGCCGGGAGCGTGTGACAGTGCGGGTACGCGAAAAAACGGCGCAACCGCCCGCGACAGGGGAAGGTAACAGCGCCACGGTGGATGTAACCGGCGGCGAAAGCGAAACGCAGGGCACCGGCGATACGCAAGAGACGAAAGGCGGTGATAAAAAAGGCGGCAAAGAGACGACCGGCGGCGCCGGCCGTGACATTTCGACAAACGGTGAGTCAGGCCCGCGGGGTGGTGTGGCGCTTCTTCCCGGGGGAGGGGGTACATCGAATATGGAGTACGGGTATGATCGCCCGGGGCTCGATTACCGCTGGTTCAGGATGAAGAGCCCCGATCCGACAATCTGCCGACAAACCTGCGAAAAAGAGGCCCAATGCCGGGCATGGACCTATGTGCCGCCGGGCGTTCAGGGCAAACGGGCGCGTTGCTGGCTCAAAAACGCCATACCCCGACCGGTTAGACGCAAAGGGATGGTGTCGGGCGTCAAAGCCTCTCACCTGGAGAGAGGTATAGAGAACGCGTCACTGGCGGAGGCGTGGTTTAGAGGGTGGACGATCGCTTCGTTGCCGATGGGACCGGACGGTAGGGTCGGAAAAATTCTGGGAACGGATAAGAGGTTTGGATGGTACAGGCCCGCCAAAGAGGTAGGGGTGGCCAAGCCGCCCAAAGGGGCTCACGGCGCGGTGCTCTATCTGCATCCGACAGCAAAGGATCGCCCGGCGGTATTGAAAAGAGAGATCCGCAACGGCATGGTCAAAAAGCTTTCCATCCGTGTAGCGGGTCATCAAAACGGTGATTTCAGGCTGGTCGTGCGTGTTGACGGTCGAAAGATCTTTTCCCATGTCGTCGACGGCAAGAGGTGGCATGAATTCGATGTTTTGGTGAATAAAAAAGGACCTTTTGAACTGGAAGTGGATATCGAAGCCAACGGCTGGTATAACGAATACGCGTTTATCGACACGATAAAACTTGTCTCACATGGCGTGTGCGGCGGTAGCGCTTCGGCCCGATACGGTGTACGGGATGAACTCGCCTCCGCCACGGCCCGATGGAGAGGTTGCCGCGGCCAGGGTGATAGGGTGGGGCGCTCCGAACGACCGGTCGGTGACGGCAGACCCGACTGCGTGATACGGCTGGATCTTTACAGTATCCGCGGGGTGATTACCGGTATCGAGATACGCAACATCGACGGGCAGTTTTCGGTATGGGATACGATACCCGGCAACGGCTTGTGGCTGGCGGGCGTGACGCGTCTGGGCAAACGTCTTAACCGCAAAGACGGCTCCATCCGCTGGGAGAGCATGACGGCACAGACATATTTGAACATCCATATTCAGGACAACGGCTCAATCGCCAAAGGGCAAACAAGCTACAAAGTGATTGTAACCACAGAGGACGGCCGCCGCATCATCACCACCCTCCCATCGCTCAAGAAAAGAGCGATATCCAAACCGGTCATACCGCAAGAGTGCTACAGGGCCAACAGGGTGCTTTGGAATAAGGATCATACGAAGTGTGTGGTGTATTAGTTTGGCGATATTGAGATTATCAAGAGGACAGGGTTTTGAGGGGTCTTAAAACGGTGTTCCGGCGTTGAAGCGGTGGGGCATTATTGTAACAAGACAGGGTTTTGAGGGGTCTTAAAACATCGATCTCCAAAATGAACAAAA
>JAADEJ010000095.1 GCA_013153475.1 Campylobacterota bacterium | reverse complement strand
GCTTCCGTGAGTCTTAAATGGTTGAGATAGAAATAGATAAAGAAAGTAACGGGTAAAAACAGAAATATGAACTCGTATGAATTAAACAGCATCCTTTGCTTGTCCTTTATTCCCCTTGCGGGGAATAGGGTTAAAGACCCAGATCGCTAAATCGCATATGTTTGACCGCCATCTGCCAGCGGTTGTCGAAGCGGTGGAAGGAGTAGTAGACAAAAAGATCATCGCCGTCGGCCACGGCGGTACTGCGATAGATGATCTGGCTGTCGAAATTGTCACGGGAGGCGGAGACGATAGGTGTGGGAATGAAATGCCATTGGGCAAGGTCTCCCGTACTGACGGCGATATAGAGGTTGTGTTGGTTGCAGAAGTTTCCGTGATAACCGTCTATAAGCATGTAGAATTTGCCATTGGCCTGAAAAACGTTGATATGCCAGGGGTTGAAATCGGCGGGAATATCGATGCCGATGGGCACGGCCTGGGATTTGTCCCAATGGATACCGTCCGAAGAGAAATTGACTTTGATAATATGTTTGTTAGGGTCGATACCCCCTTTGCAGTAGTGGTAGTTGCCCGTATCGATTTTGACATAGAACATGAAGTACTGGTTAAAAGCGTGAACGACAGCGGGCGAGACGATGAAGTCATCCCCGCCGGAAAGTTCGTAAAGAATGAGATGCTGTTTTGTCCAGTTGACACCGTCATCGCTGGAAAGCAGATTGAGATATTGTTTATACCAAATCCCTTTTCCATCCTGTTGGGTGTGATAGGTTTCATTGTAGTAAATTCGAAACTGGTTTGTCGTGTTGTCGACAACCAGATCGGGATCGTCGTTGTAGCCTGGAATCGGATGTTGTACCAGAGGGTTGGGGCAACCCGGTATGGTCTGCCAGTTAAAACCGTCTCCGCTTACGAAAAAGGAGGGGTTTTCATGGTCTGCGTTACTCCAGGGATAGGGTGTGATGGTGAGATAGAAGGTGTTGTTTCGGATTTGGATATCCGGGTGAACGACCTGATTGGTGCCGTCATAGGTGGGTACATTGATCTGCACCGCCTGGTTGACGGGTATGGTGCGTAAAGCGTCAAAAATGACCGATGACGAACTCTCAGTGGTATTGGTGTCCGAACCGCCACCACCGCCGCAACCCTGAATGAGAAGGAGAATCAAAAGGGAGAGAAAAGAGAATGTTACGCGCATTAACCATTTCCTTATTTGAAAATTTACACAGGTTAATTATAGCGTAACAAAAAACTTACGGTTTTGTGATATGCAAATTCACATCCCAAAGAAGTGTGCCGTTGGGTCCAAATTGTCCGGTACGGATTTTGCCTATTTCATAGGTAGGCAGTTCTATAGCGATTTTACACTGATCGCCCTCCCTACTGCCATGCAAAGGAAAATAAAAATCCCAGGTTTGAAACGGATTGATCAACCTATCGCCAACATAGGTGTGAAGGGGATCTTTGGGATAAATACGCAGGAAAAATTTGGGCCGTATATCGTTTTGGGTACATTGATCCTTGTAGTAGTAGAGTGTATTGTTCTTCAAATAAAGTTGAAACGGTGCTTTGACGTCAAGGGGCTTTTCATGGACAGGAAACTGTTTGAGAAGTTTGGCTTTTTTGATCAGCACATTGATTTTTCCCGGGTCAAGAATCAACATAGCGATGTTGTCATGAACAATGACGGAATTTTTGGCCGGATAGGCCTGAACCGGTTCCCCCCGTTTTTGTAGATATTGGATAATCGATCCCATTTCACGACGGGAGGCTTCGTGGAATTTCAGGTCGGTAAAATAGTGGAAGAATTTATATTTTGCCCAGTAGCTGTCAAAAGGATCCTGAAATTTCATATACCATCCCTTTATATGGAACCGTTGGGTACCGGCGATATGAAACGCAATAGGATCCCCTTTATATCCCGGACTGGTTCGGATGCGTTCCACCACCATGTTCGCCCGCCTGATATCCATTTCGGTTTGCCGGTGGCAGGCGTCGAAAAAGAGGGTAATATAGTATAGATGTAAAAGTATGACCGCACCGAACAGTACAAGCGCGAGAGAACGAATAAAACCTTTGAAAAAAGTGAAAAAAAGAACGGCGAAACCGCCGAAAATCCAACCCAGAGGCAGATGGGCGCGGGTGGGGATCCAGTCGACAACGAGAATAGGAAGATTGAGTAGCGGAATCAGTAGCGCCAGTGCCGTGAAAGTCAGAGTGAGCCGTCCGAAATAGACGGTGTGGGGTTTGTAGGGTTTGAAGAAAAGAGCGTAAAAAACCGTTAGAACTGCGCTGAAAAGAAAAATGACACGATAGAGTGTTTGTAGCGGTTGATTGAGATGATGCAGCTCGACCGGTGTTTGGAAAAGCCGCCGGATATGTTCCATAATCACATGCCAGTGCATGGCGTGGTGGGCTTTGGCCAGACGGTGGGTCTCATGAAGATGGTAGTGATGGATGAAAAGGGAGTTGATCCATGAAGAGAGACCGTAGGCAGCGGCAGTTAGAAGGACAATACCGAAAGCTCGCCAAAATACTTTTGAGGGGGCGATATTGTATTTGAAAAGCTCCAGCAAACTTTTAAAAAGCAGTAAAACCAGCACGATTTGCAAAATGGTCTGGTAATTGCCTATGGAAAAGGTAAGTGCCGCGACACCAAAAATTTTGGAGAGCCAACCGGGGCGATAAAAGGCAAAAAAACCGACAAGCCCCAGCAAAAGGGTAAGCCAGGTGGTGATGTTGGTGCTGAAAAAGAGGTTGTGGGCTACCGGCGGTGTGGCGGTAATGAGCAGGGTGACGATACCGATCTCAAAAGGTTTTTCCCTTTCCAAAAAACGGGCACTCAAATAACCCATCAGTGTAAAACAGAAAATTCCGACGAGGCCGTGAAGATAGGGGAGTATCTGGATTTTGTCCACAAAAACATATTTGTTCAACAGCGCCTGGCCCCAGCGGGCGGAGTTGGTAATGAGCATATTGGTGTTGTCGTCACCCCAAAAACGCATATAATCGTCGGCGGGGTAGGCGTCAAAAAAGAGTTTTTGGCCAAAAATAATGATGTTGATAACAAAAAGGGTAAGAATGATTTGCCAATTTTTTTGATGGCTTTTATACAGATTTGTCAGAATGTTTTGGAGGTCAAAACGGGCGAGGCGTTGTATCAGCATGCCGACTCCTCTCTATTTGAAAGTCCAGAATTTATGGACTGTATACGTAACCATAGGCATAAAGAGCACCACCAGAAAGGTTTTGATGTAACTGTTGAAAGAGAATAGATGGGTCAGGGCGATGGAGACAAGCAAAGAGCCAAACTGCGTGATAAAATAGCGCAGCGCCTTCCGCCAGGAGATGGCGTGACCGAAAACATGCAGAGACTGCATGGTGTAGGAGAAGAGATAGGCGATCAGAAAACCGGTGACGTTGGAAAGAAAAACCGAAGGGGAGAGGTAGTAGATAAACGCGGTCGCGACGCCCAGGTGTATCAGTGTGGAGATGCCGCCGATAACGGCGTAGCGAAAAATCCGTATCTGAGAGATTCTGGAGATGGCCGCTTTCATACTGTCAGTACTCATCTTCCACAATATAGGTGGGCCGGCGTTTAACCTCTTTGAAAATCCGCCCGATATACTCACCCAGAATACCGATACCGATAAGTTGTATACCGCCCAGGAAAAGAACCATCAAGATGGTTGAAGCGTATCCCGGTACGTCGATGCCGTCGACAAGAACTTCCAACACAATGTAGACGCCCAGCAGAAAAGAGAAACCGGAAATAACAAGCCCGATATAAAACCATACCCGTAGCGGTACGGTGCTGAAACTGGTAATGCCGTCCAATGCGAAATTCCACAGTTTCCAGGCGTTGAAGCTGCTTGTTCCCGCATGTCTCTCTTCCTGATAATACTCCACAACGGCGGTTTTGAACCCGACCCACGCGAAAATGCCTTTCATGAAACGCTGGTTTTCGGGTAACAGTTTCAGGGCCTCTACCACTTTTCGGCTCATCAAACGAAAATCGCCGATGTCGGCGGGAATGTCAATGTCGGAAATTTTGTTGTGCAGGTTGTAAAAAAGACGCGCACTCAGTTTTTTGAGAGGGTGTTCACCGGTACGGCTGAGCCGTTTGGCCGCAACCACATCGTACCCCTCTTTCCATTTTTTTACCATTTCCTCGATCAATTCCGGCGGATGTTGCAGATCGGCGTCGATGGGAATGACAGCCTGGCCCCTTGCATGGTCGATTCCCGCCGTCAGGGCGGCTTCCTTGCCGAAATTGCGTGAAAGGTTGATGATCCTGATTGGCGGAAACTCTTTTTTCGCGTCAATCAGACTTTCCAGTGTATCGTCGGTACTGCCGTCGTTGACAAAGATAATCTCATAGCTTTCGCCGATTTTCTCCAAAACGGGAATCAATTTTTGTAGAAACGGACGGATATTGGGCGCTTCATTGTATGCCGGGCATACGATACTTAATACCGGCGATTTGTCATTCGTCTGTAAATTGTGCATGTGCCTCAGATTTGATGAAAATTTCTATGATCCTGAATATATTTTATAACATTGATTATTAACGATTTATGAAGTAACGAAGCGATGCCTTTCTCCTGTTTTGAAAAAATGACGTAGCCCCCTTTTTTAGATGGGTTTCTGTTTTATGTTAAAATATCTCTTTTGATTTCTCGAAACAAAAGGTGGGTAAATGAGATTTTTTGCTGTTTTGGTTGTCTTGTTATTGACAATTTCAGCGGATGCGGCGGTACGGATTATGCCGCTGGGAGACTCTATTACGTATGACGATACATATGCCGATGCGGAAAATCCGAGACCCGCGAGTATGCGCAGCGGTTACCGGAACTATCTTTGGTATTTTCTGACAGATGCCGGATTGGATATCGATTTTGTCGGTTCCCAACGGGCCGGTGACGCCATTGAGCCTCCTTTTGATCCCGATAACGAAGGGCATCCCGGATGGACCAGTTTCGATATAGCGGATCACGCCTACGAGTATATGGTGCAAAGCCGTCCCGATGTGGTTTTGCTGCATATCGGTACCAACGACCGAACCACGACAAGCCCCTATGGCGTGGAACTGACCCTCAACGAGATCGATCAGTATGAGGTCGATTATCACACCCATGTCAAAGTGTATGTGGCCCTGATTATTGACAGGCGGACACCCGACGGACGGATCGCCATCTTCAACAGCCGTTTGAAAAGTATGTTGGAAGAGCGGATCGCGCTGGGTGACGATATTGTCATTGTCGATATGTATCACGGCGCGGGATTGACGGAGTCCGATTATGCGGACAATACCCACCCCAATGATCACGGCTATTACAAAATGGCGAGGGTATGGTATAACGCCTTGATGGCCAACGGATTTGGCGACCCTTTACACGCGTTTCCCACGACGCTTGTGCCGACCGAGTATATCGTCTCGACGCATGTTGACGAGGCAGCGGGAAAAGTTGATTTTATAACGGAGGTGCCCAATGAGGGTATTCGGTTCTAAGTATATGAGAACGGTTTGGATGGTATTGGGTCTGGCTTTCGTGTTCTCAGGATGCGGCGGTGGCGGCGGTAGCAGCGATACCGGCTCTTCAACGCCGGGAGAGACGATCGAGATGGTAACCGACAGGGTCTATACGGTCTACCCCGGGGACAGGATCGAAAAGACGACGGATGACGCGCAGGTTTGGATCAGCCACCAGCAGGATCATGCCGAGTCTGAGGTTAAGCTGCTTGTGGGAGGCGCCAACCTTATTCGCAACGGGGGCTGAGCCTCCGTTTTTATTTACCTCTTCCTCTTTTTTCTTTCATATTCCATTAACCAAAACCTTTTTTCGCCGATATTGCTTCAAAGTCTATTGCCGACGTTGAGTGGGGACGGAACCATTCTTGCTTGAATATCGGCAAGTGTTGAGGAAAGGGGTCGCCCATGCGTATTACCCAGAATAGTTATTACAACCGATTTATCGCGGATCAGCAGAATATCAAACAGGAACTGGATGATGTCAATCGGCAGATATCGTCCGGCATGAAGATCAAATACGGGTATGAAGATACCCAGGTTTTCGCGGATACCCTGCGACTCGATTACGAGGAGCATACGCTACAGGAAGGTATTGAGGTCTCTTCGGACGCGCAAACTTTCGCCAACAACACCGACAGTGTCATGTTCCAGTTTCAGGATTCGCTGGACCGTTTCAAAACGCTTCTGGTACAGGCCGCCAATGACGGGGCGAACGGCGATGCCAACTATTTTGCCATCAGCAACGAGATGAAGTCGCTGAAGGATCATATGATCAACCTGGGCAATACCTCCATCAACGGCCGTTATCTCTTTTCGGGCAGCGCCATCGATGTCAAACCCCTCGATGAAAACGGCGATTACCACGGAAACGACAGGAATATCAACGCGATCATCGGCGATCAGGTTGAGATTCCCTATAACATTCCCGGCAGCGACCTTTTCCTGGGAGAGGACAAGACTTTCGCGAAAAAGGTGATGACCAACGTACCGCTCTACAAAAAAGTCGACACCGAAAAACTGACCGATGCCGATGTTATTGACAAACATCCCGATCAGGATCTTTATATCGGCGGTGAAGACTCCATTCGTGAGTTGACGGGCGTGGAGGGGGAGAACTATTTTTACATAGCGGGCCGTCGGCATGACGGAACGGGCTTCAAAACCAGGATCGACCTACCGGATGACGCGAGTGTCGATCAGTTGCTTGAGGAGATCGGCAAGGCTTACGGTAACACGTCGTCTGTGAGCATGGTCGATGTGAGTCTCGTGGACGGTCGCATTATGATCGAAGACAAACAGAAAGGGAGCAGCCAACTCGATTTCTCCATGATCGCCTCCGACAAAGAAGTGACGGACACGAAGGATCTGGTGGAAGATTCCGACGCCTACGTGATGCTGTTCGATCAGGGGGGGCGGGTGCCCGATTACGAGGTGGAGACGCTCAAAAGCGTTCAGGATCCCGCCAATGCGGCCTCTTTCTCTCTCAAATCGGTGTTTTACGACAAAACCACGCAGCAACCGGCTTTCTATACGACCAAGTTGGATCAGGTCTTTCCCGACAGCGGCACCCTGACGCTTGATGGTACGGATGTGGACGGCAACAGCGTCTCCGTGAGTCTGGATATGGCCAGCAGCACCATGAAGGATCTGACCGACGCGATCGCCGACAACTTCGGGGTGGAGGTGAGCCTTGGCGGTGACGGCCGGATTGAGATGGTCGACGCTTCCGGAAATGACGGGGCGAATTTCTCGCTCTCCATGACGACCGATCTGGGGGAACCGGCTTTTAGAACGGAGGTTTTGACCGAGTCCAACGAATTCGCTCGGGACGGGGCCTATCTGCGTTCGGATGTTTCGCAGATTGACAAAAACAGCAACGCCTATGCCCAGCCTGCCACCAAGGTGGTGGATGTGACCTCCGATGTCAATCTCGATAATTTCGATATGCAACTCAACGCCGTGGCGTATGATACCGGCAATAACCTCCAGGATGTCGAAGCCCATATCTACAATGACAACGGCACCATGAAACTGGATGTGGACGGAACCGTCGTGACCATCAAAAACGCGGACGGTTCGGATACATCGCCCGAAGAGTTCACGATGCAACAGTATAATGACGCGGTCTCGCTGGTTATGTCCGGTGAGTATGTCAATGCTTCAGGTGACTATAACGCCGCCGTGGAAGCGGCCCAGGCCAAGGTACATGTGGCACTCGATGACAAGGGACGCATCTATGTCAATGACAAGACCACGACGGAGACACCGCTCAAATTGGCCATGTTCGACAGCCGCGCGACCGACTACACCACCCGCAACATGATGAGTTTCCAGTCCAACAACGCGTTGACGGTGGATGACCCCCATCATGACCTTTTCGACGCGCTGGATATGGCGATCGAGGCGGTGGAAAACGGGTTGCAGTATCCTGACGGAACGCAAAGTAACGCCTTGGCCAGGAATGTGGGAATCGAGAACGCGATGGCCAGAATCGATCACGTGATGGAACACGTCTCCAAAGAGCATACGCGCGTCGGGGCGATCTCCAATCGTCTCAGTGACGCCCAGGAGCGGAACGAAACCCTCAAAATCAACGTGCAGATGTTGCGTTCCGATATTCTCGATACCGATCTGGGCGAAGCGTCGTTGCGGCTGAACCAGCTGAGCATCAACTATCAGGCGATGATGGCGACGGTGGCCAAGGTGCAGCAGCTCTCTCTTGTCAACTATATCTAACGCCGCGGCGTAACGCTTGCCTCCTCCCGGGAGGTTGAGTTATAATCTCCCTTTCAAAACAGACGGAAGGATCACGCCATCTTCAAGACGGTTTTTACGACAATCCTCTCAATCGTACTGGTTTACGTGGCCATCGCCGCGTTTGTGCCCCAAAGCGCCATGGTCGGATCACTCGGTACGACCATCGGGAACGGGGAGATTCGGCTTTTTGGGCTTTTCGGTTATCTGCTGCCCCTTTTGCTTCTCTATCCGTTCTACCGGCTCTATCGGATCAAAACTTTCAGGGAGGTACCCTGGACGGCGCTCAGCGGCGGGGCGTTGCTGCTCTTTTCCGTGCTGATTTTTCAGGCGCTTGTGCTGAAAGAACCGTTGCGCGGATGGGTCGGGGCCTCTATTGTCGACTTTCTTCATCCCTATATCGGTGAGGCGGGTGTCTGGCTTTTCGGGCTGATGACTCTGGCGTTGCCGGTGGCGATGCTCTGGGGTGAGACGATAACCCGCTGGTTCGGTCGCGTGTCGTTTAAAATCCCGGTGGCGGGAACGGATGCGAAAGGAAGTGCGGAGGTTTACGGCCGGCAGGAGCCCGACGAGGAAGCGGGGGAGGGCCCGAAGCCGGAAAAAATGGGGAGAGAGGAACCGCAAGGCCGGGAAGTTTTCGATGAAGGTGATCCCGTTCCCGAACCTGAGGGAGAGATTCGTCTGATTCGCCGCAAAAAAGCCCAAGAGACGGTAAAACCCGCCGCAAAAAGCGAAAAACCCGCCTCTCGCAAACCCCAGGAGACAACCGAACATACCGTTGAGATTGTCAAGGAGATTGAGGAGAACAAAAAACTGCTGGCCGAGATCGATCTGGGTGAGCAGGAGAAACCCAAAAACTTCAAGCTACCCAAGCTCGATTTTTTGCAAAAGCCTCCCCGGCGTAACCGCGAAATTAACGAAGCCGAGATCGACGCCAAAATCAGCGACCTGCTTGAGAAGCTCTCCAAATTCAAGATCGACGGCGACGTGGTGCGCACCTACGCCGGGCCGGTGGTCACGACCTTTGAGTTCAAGCCCGCCGCCCATATCAAGGTCTCCAAAATCCTCAACCTGCAAGATGACCTGGCCATGGCCCTGCGGGCGCAGACCATCCGTATCCAGGCGCCCGTGCCCGGCAAAGACGTGGTGGGGATCGAGATTCCAAACAAAGAGATCGAGACCATCTATCTGCGTGAGATTCTGGAAAACGACATCTTCAAAAAGTCCAAATCTCCCCTGACCATCGCGTTGGGAAAGGATATCGTTGGCAAGCCTTTCGTGACCGATTTGAAAAAACTGCCCCACCTGCTCATTGCCGGTACCACCGGAAGCGGCAAGAGCGTAGGGATCAACGCCATGATTTTGAGCCTGCTTTACCGCAACTCCCCCGATCAACTGAAGCTCATGATGATCGATCCCAAGATGCTGGAGTTTAGTATCTACAACGACATCCCCCACCTGCTTACCCCCGTCATCACCCAGCCCAAGAAGGCGATCACGGCGCTTTCTAACATGGTGGGCGAGATGGAGCGGCGCTACCAGCTCATGAGCCAGACCAAGACCAAAAATATCGAAACCTACAACGAAAAGGCCAAGAAGGAAAAAAGGGAGCAGTTGCCCTATATTGTCGTGGTGATCGACGAGTTGGCCGATTTGATGATGACCGGGGGCAAGGATGTGGAGTTTTCCATCGCGCGTCTTGCGCAGATGGCTCGCGCCAGCGGGATTCACCTCATTGTGGCCACCCAGCGCCCCAGCGTCGATGTGGTCACCGGCCTCATCAAGGCCAACCTTCCCAGCCGCATCAGCTTCAAAGTGGGCCAGAAGATCGACTCCAAGGTTATTCTTGATACCGTCGGGGCCGAAAGCCTGCTGGGACGGGGCGATATGCTCTTTACCAAAGGGGGCGGCACCCTGGTACGCCTGCACGCACCCTGGAGTAGCGAAGAGGAGATCGAGACCATCGTGGAGTACCTCAAGGCCCAGCGCCCCGTGGAGTATGACGAACACTTCCTGATGGAGGGTGACGGTGAAGAGGAGGGGGCTTCCGGAAGCGTGGATGATATCGACCCGCTCTTTGAGGAGGCCAAACAGGTGGTTTTAAACGACCGCAAAACCTCCATCAGCTATCTCCAAAGAAAGCTTCAGATCGGCTATAACCGGGCCGCGCGGATCGTGGAGCAGTTGGAAGCGATGGGCGTGGTCTCGGCGCCCGATCGCAAAGGCAACCGGGAGATTCTGGGATAAATCTTTCGGTTCTTCCGCCGCTTCGTTACCATCCTACACAACCTTCTCTTTTGTCTGTTACCCCTTGTGACAACCCGGGAAAAAGCCGGGCTACTCTTTGATAAAATAGAGCCATTCAAACCTTACGAAGGAGAAACCATGGGTTTTATGGCCGAATATGAAAAGCATGTGAAGGAGCGCGAAGCGCTGGGCGTGCCCCCGCTGCCGCTCTCAGCCGAGCAGACCGCGCAGGTGATCGAACTGCTCAAGGCGGTGCCGATTGTCGAGGAGGAGAAGCTTCTTGACCTGCTGGAAAACCGCGTACCGCCGGGCGTGGATGACGCGGCATACGTCAAAGCGGCCTTTTTGAACGACATTGTCCAGGGCAAAGCCGCCTGCGCTGCCATCTCCCCGATGCGCGCGGTGAAGATGCTGGGCATGATGCTGGGCGGTTTCAACGTCAAGCCCCTGGTGGACGCGCTGGCGCACAAAGACGAGGCCATTGCCCAGGAAGCGGCCAATCAGCTCAAGCACATTCTGCTGGTTTATGACGCCTTCAACGATGTCAAAGAGCTGGCTGATCAAGGCAACAAATACGCCAAAGAGGTTCTTGAGAGCTGGGCCAACGCCGAGTGGTTCACCAGCCGCCCCGAACTGCCCGAAGAGATCACCGTCACCGTCTTCAAAGTCCCCGGCGAGACCAACACCGACGACCTCTCTCCCGCCAGCGAGGCCTTTACCCGAAGCGATATTCCCCTGCACGCCAACTCCATGCTGGCGGCCAAGATGGACGATCCCATCGGTACCATCAAGAAGCTCAAAGAAAAGGGCCATCCCGTCGCCTACGTGGGTGACGTGGTAGGTACCGGATCGTCGCGTAAATCGGGTATCAACTCCGTGCAGTGGCACCTGGGCGAGGATATTCCGGGCGTGCCCAACAAACGTACCGGCGGCATTGTCATCGGCGGTATTATCGCGCCCATCTTCTTCAACACCGCCGAAGACTCCGGCGCCCTGCCTATCGAAGCGCCCGTTGAGAAGTTGGAGATGGGTGACGTGATCACCATCAAACCCTACGAGGGCAAGATCCTCAAAGACGGCGAAGTGGTCAGCGAGTTCAAGCTCAAGCCCAATACGCTCCCCGACGAGTTCCGCGCCGGCGGACGGATTCCGCTCATTATCGGCCGCAACCTGACCAAAAAGGCCCGCGAGGCGCTGGGTATGCCCGAAGAGAACATCTTCGCCCGCC
>JAADEJ010000092.1 GCA_013153475.1 Campylobacterota bacterium | reverse complement strand
ATACTCAAAACGCCGGCGCAGGGTTTCGCGATGAAACCGGTTGCGCGAAATGGTCGGTTTGTCGGCGCAGGTAAAAAGAACTTTCATGCGCTATTGCTTCTTGCCGGCGGCTTTGTCGTACTTCTCTTTCATCTCCTCGTAGCGGATCTCCTCAAGAAGCTTGCGGTTGACCGACAGCAGGTCGGCCACAAAGGCGATGAGCCCGGTCTGAAAACCCATACCCATCAATACGCCCGAAAGAATCACCGACTGAATATGCCCGTCCCCGTCTCCCGTGAAGTAGAAGTAAAGATATCGCAGACCGAGCAAAAAGCCGGAACCGAAGAGTATGGCGGCGATGGTCATGAAGAACTGAAACGACTTGTAGACCACGAAGATCCGCACAATGGTCACCACCGACTTTTTAATATAATTGGGGATGGAGGAGAAGAGGCGCGAGGGGCGCAGGTAACCGTTGGTGCGGATGGGCACGGAGGTGATGGCCATGTTTTTCTGACCCGCCTGGATAATAGTCTCCAGCGTGTAGGTGTAGTTGTTGTAGACATTCAGGCGCATGGCGCAGTCTCTGCTGATGGCCCGAAAGCCGCTGGGGGCATCGGGAATGTCGGTGCGGCTGGCTTTGCGTACCACCCAGGAACCCAGTTTCTGTAGAAGCTTTTTGGCTTTGGAGAAGTGCTCCGTCTCATCAATGGGGCGCGCGCCGATGACATATTCGGCTTTGCCCTCCAGAATCGGTTTGACCAACTTGGGGATGTCGGCGGCCTGATACTGGTTATCGGCGTCGGTGTTGACGATCACATCGGCACCCTGGCGCAGACACTCTTTGATACCCGCCATGAAGCCTTTGGCCAGTCCCTGGTTGAACTTGAGATCGACGATATGATCCACCCCGTGTTCTCTGGCCACTTCAACAGTGTTATCGGTACTGCCGTCGTTGATGACCAGCCACTCGACCTTGTCAAAGCCCTCCACCTCTCTGGGCAGATCGGCCAGGGTAATGGGAAGGGTTTCGGCCTCGTTATAGCAGGGAATCTGGATAATCAGTTTCATTCAGGGCTCCTGTTATCGGTAAAAGAGAAGAAAATAGAAAAAACTGCCGTAAAGGGCGTGAAACGTCGCCGCCAACACAACGACGTTCCAGATAAAAAAGCGTTTGAGCTTCTCTACGACAAATGCCGACAATATAGCAAACGATACCATAAAAGGTAATAAATAGCGGGGTTGCAGGCCGCCCAGGTAGCCGTTTTTGAGATGCGCTTTGTAAGAGAAGAAAAACTGCACCGTCTCCACGCTGAAAAAGGCGAGCAGACCCACCTTGCCCAGCAGGCAGAGGCTACGGTCCTTTTCCTCCTTGGGGCAGGGCAGAAAGAGCCCCAAAACCGCCAGTGCGTGCAGGAAAATGGAACCCCATACGCCCCACCAGGTGGCGTGTCCGAAAGAGTGGTGGGAGTGAATGCCGAACCATCCGCCCTGAATGTAGTGCAGCATACGCCCGAACCACGCTTTGAGTGAAAGGTGCAGGCGCATTTCGGGTGGGACATAGAAGGGTGAATGGAGGAAGGCTTTGGGATGGGTCTTGTCGTAGGTGGGAATGAGACTGTGGTAGGTCAATGAAATGTCAAGCTGGTAATAAAGAACAGGAACGGCGGCAACGGCGAGCAAGAACCACTGCCATCTGGCCAGATGAAGAGGCGCGCGTTTCAAAAGTCGATAAAGAACAAAATAGAGCAGGGCGAAAAAGATAAGAATGGCCACCGTCAATTTGGCGAAAAAACCGAGGAGTCCCCCCAACACGATGAGCACGCAGGCCGAGGCGTCACACGTTTTGGCATCGGGCAAAAGACGTTTAAGCCCCACGAGAAAGAGTGTGCCGGCAAGCAGGGCCAGGTTGTCGTTGCTAAGACTTCCGCCCAGGTAGGTAAACATGGGAATCGAGGCCAAAAACGAGAGAAAGACAAAGTGCCCAACAATACCCCACTTCGCCTCATACCCCATCATCAGAAGCAGTAAGACGCTCAGAGCGAAAATGGCGAAGGTGACCTGCCGCATGGCCCGCACATTCTCGAGCTGCGAGCGGTTTGGATCGAAAGCCTGTGCGATAATGATGTAATAGAGCGGCGGATGGGTAAGGTAGTGGTGCATCTTCGTAAAATCGGGTACCAAAGCCGGCGCGTAGTGCATCTCCATGGCGTAGCGATAATGGGCCCCCTCATCGGGCGGATAACTGTAGCGTACATGGGTCAGGTCGTAGCGCGCCTGAAAAAGGATAAACCCGAGAAAAAGGGTGTAGAGGATAGTTTTGGCCCAAAAGGACTCTTCCGATGATCGCTGTCGGTAGATTTGCAGGAAAAAGAGTGTCGCCAGGGTGAAGAAGAGTGCCCAAAAAACCTTTTCGACATCAATCCTATGTTTGACAAGCGGCTTGCTTTGGGGCGGATGAAGATAGATTTTGGCGTCATACCCGGTAGTAGTGAAAGTGACGGGATAACGGTTTGAAAAAGTGGACGGTTCAATTTGATCGACCTTTTCATAAGTGTCGGGAGAAACGGTCCAGACATACTCTTTCCACCATGATACACGGCGAATGCGCACGGCCGAGAGAGTAATTTTTCTACCCTTCTTGATATCGGGATCAAAACGGTACTGCACAACGGGATGTTTGGCGCGTACCGGCATGCTGTACCACCCAGCCTCCAGAATGGCGGCGGATGACATTTCTTGTGAAAAAGGCCGGTCGGCCGTGCGGTAATAGATCCTGGGATTCAGCTCCCTGCCGTCAGCCACCCGCATATGTGCTTCGAAAAAGGTACCGTTTCCCAAAGCCACCAGTCCAACATAGATGGCACAAAAAAGCGCGACAAAGAGAAGAAACGAAATTAGCGGTTTTGTTCGATACGTCTCAGGCATGGCGTGAAATCCTCTTTGTCGTGGGTAAGGTTGGGGTTGTAAAAAGGATCCCCTTGTTGCAACAGATCGCCGTGGCGCTCATAGAGGGCATCTTTTTCTTTCTGGAAACGGGCCATCTTTTCCGGTGTGGTCTCATACCCCCTGGAGACCGACTCGTGGTGATAGAGCTCCGCGTAGGGGGTAAAGAGGTTGCGATACCCCTTTTTGTGGATACGCAGACAAAAGTCCACGTCGTTGTAGGCGACTTTGAATTTGACCTCATCCATGCCGTTGACCTCTTTGTAGAGGGCGGTTTTGACCATCAAACAGGCGGCGGTGACGGCCGTGACGTTCTGAACGGCGTTGAGACGGTTGAAGTAGCCGAGGCTCTCTCTTGGCAGGTGTTTATGGGAGTGACCCGCGTAGCCACCCAACCCTATGATGATGCCGGCGTGTTGCACGGTATCGTCGGGATAATAGAGTTTGGCCCCCACGCAACCGATTTCGGGTCGCTGGGAGTGCTCCAGCATCGCCTCGATCCAGTCGGAGGTAATCACTTCAATATCGTTATTCAAAAGCAGAATATGCTCACCTTTGGCATAGGTGTTGACGGCGTAATTGTTGATCTGGGCGTAGTTGAAAGGGACGTTGTATTCATAGAATGTGACACGTCCGTCAAGCGCCGCCAGCTCTTTCATGGTCTTGAAAGTCGTCTCCTCTTCGCTGTTGTTGCTGATGCCGATGATCTCGTAGTTTTCATAGGTCGATTTCTCCAGCACGGAGGTGACGCACATCCTCAAAAGCTCAGGTTTGTCTTTAAAAGGGATGACAATGCTAACTTTGGGGTTGTTTTGAATAGTGTAGCGCACCCGAAAATAGTGGTCGATATTGCCGTATTCCACCCATCCGTCGATGCCGCGACGCTTGAGCGTCTCTTCGAGCACCTGTTTGCTGATTTTAAGCGCTTCGGGCTTGGCTTTGCTGTCGGCGCTGGTAGAGCCTTCGATGGTGCGCCAGTGATAGAGGACCTTGGGAATATGGTGAATGTTGTCTGTTTTTTCGCTCATGCGCAAAAAAAGATCATAATCCTGTGAGCCGCTGAAACGTTCGTCAAAACCGCCGACTTCGTCAAAAAGACTCTTTTTAAAGCAGGCCAGGTGGGTGATATAGTTGTGGCTTAAAAGCAGGTCGGGGGAGAAGTCGGGTTTGAAGTGGGGGTTGGAACAGTGGCCTTCGGTATCAATGAAATCCTCGTCACTGTAGACGAAATCGGCATCGGTTTCATACAGGGTTTTGACCGCTTCAAAGAGGGCGTCGGGGGTGAGTTCGTCATCATTATCCAACAGCGTGATGTACGCTCCCGTGGCCATCCGCGCGGCGTCGTTGGAAGCGCCGGCGATATTTTTATTGACATCCGAAAATTTTATTTTGATACGCGGATCGTCAAGCGAACGGAGGTATTCAAGGGTGGCTTCGTTGGTGCTTTTGTCATCGACGATGCAAAGCTCCCATTTGGTGTACCACTGCTTTTTAACCGACTCTATGGCGTTGTGCAGCCATTTGGGATCGACGTTATAGACCGGCATCAGAATGGAGATGGTGGGGGCATCTTTGCTTTTCAGCAGTGACTCAAGTAGCTCTTTTTTCTGCGGTGTCAATTCGGGGGTGCGGTAGCGATACCCTTTTTTCCTCTTTTTGGCGGGATGGACGGGTTCTTGCATTTCAGACACCGGAGCGCGGTAGAAAGGAATGAGTTTGGCAACAAGCCGTTTGATCCGGTTACTTAAACGGGCGTTTTCAAGCTGCCAGTCACGGTAGGCCACCATTTGCCTGGCGTATGTCAGATCGTCGCCCGTCTCCTGAAGCTCTTCTCCAAGCCTTTCGGCCACTTTATGCATCTCGTTCGCTACCCGGAGATTCTCTTTTGCGCTCGCTTTCAACTCATCGATATGCCGTTCTTTGGCGTCAAGCAGTTCGGTGACGGGCACATTGGCTTTGATGTAGTTGTATTTGTAAAAATAGAACCCGTCTTTCATGACGTATCGATCGATAAAATGGCGTTCCATTTTTTCAAAAAGATCGAGATGGTCCATGTTTGATAGAAACTTTTCACTCACTTCGGCAGGCAGCAAAAGCAGGGTGCGGTAGAAGATATATTCAAGCGGCAAAGAGAGAGGGAAAGTCCATTCGTAGTCGATAAGAACGATGCGGTTGTTTTCGGTTTGAATCAGGTTCGGCAAGATCAGGTCGAGGTTGGTTGTCTCTTTGAACGCTTCCAAACCGTCGAGTCGCGCATAGTCGTATTCTCCAAAAAGCTTTTTAAATTGTTCATCCACCATCTGCTCGGCGCAAAAAGGTTCAAGCGGGAAAGATGCTTTAAGAAGATTGAAATAGTCAGAGACAAACGTAACGGCATGATCCAATGAAGTCTGGTAGGCTTTATCGAACAAGCTCTGAAAACTTTCACCTTCCACAAATGGAAAAACGATTGCCTGCTCTGACGAATGGATAATAGGAACTGGCTCCATGCTGGAGTTTGCAAGCAACTTTTTCAAAGCGTCATGCGCACGGGCAATGCCATTGAAGTGCTCTCCTGCCTCCTGACATAAAGGCTCTTTTTTGACAAATTTTCCCTCTTTATCCGAATAGATAACGGTTTTAAGCTGAAACGCCGGATTTCTTTCGCTGTTGTTTTTAACGTAAAAGATTTTCATTTAGACTCCACAATCAATCAAAAAAGAGTTGGCGAAAAAGTCGAACCGTTTGTTGGCGGCAATCCCTTTGAAAGCTTTTGACTCGTCAAAAAGCAAAAACCTCTCGAAATCGAAGTTTGGCGCGCTCTGCAAAAAAGTCTGCCCATCGGGCAGCATATTATCCGAATAGATCTCTATGGGCATCTTGTAGTCGGGATGGGGGTAGTAGAAGATGTTGTCGCAAAACCCGGCCTCCTCCAAAAGGTCGGTAAGCTCCTCTTTGCCGAAAGTTCTGACCCAGTCGATTCCCTCATACCCCTCAATTCCGTCAAAATATCTTCCCGTATGGTCCTCTTTGGCACCGGAGAAGTACTTGAGACCGTAACGGTTCTCTATAGCGATAAAAAGCCGTCCTTCGGGTTTGAGCAATGTGCGGATCTTTTTGAGAAAATCGAGATAGGGGTTTTGGGTTTTGGTAAACGAACCGGCATACTCCAGCACCCCTATAAGCGTAATATAGTCATATTTTTCATCAAAAACGATGTTGTTGAGATTGGCTACGATTATTTCAAGGTTGTCATGCGCTTTGTTGCGCTCAAAGTTGATGGTGGCGCGCCGTTTGGAAAGCTCAACGGCCGTCACTTTGGCGAGCTTTTCGCACAGCATACCCGTTATGGCACCGCAACCCGCCCCGATTTCAAGGCAGTTTCCGTTCGGATCGAAAGGGTACCAGTTGAGGATATTCCGGCGGATAGGGGAGAGGTGGTAGAGAATAGGCCATCGGTTATCTTTTTGAAGTATCTCATCGTAATCGTTACGGGTTTTGACGATGTTTAGAAGCTCTTCTTCAATCTCGCCGTCACTGTAGTGGTCTTTGTCGTCGTGATAATCCAAATTCATCTTTGCCGGCATCGCGTCTCTCTTTGCGTCGGTATTTTGTTTTATTATAGGGAAAATCAGATAAAAAGATCGTTATCCGGCTTTCTCAATGGTAAGGGGTATATTCTGGAAAACCGGGAGGAACCGGTATCAGAACCTTTTTGCCTTTATACTTACGGTATGCCTCGAGATAGCCGTTTACGTTAATGTGCCTGCCGTTCCAGTGACCGGGCAGGTAGACGTTACGATAGCCGTAGACGTGTCGTATGACAAAGGCGATATCTTCCCGGGCGAATATTTTTGTATCGGCAAGCGCTTTTTTTGAACCGTAACGCAAGAGAATCCGGCCGATTTGCGCCCTTTGTTTTGCGGAGAGTTGATAACCGCTGGCCCGTTCATCGAAAAGTTGGAAAAAGGCGGCAACGTTTTTCGCGAAGTTATGGTGATAACGGTCGGTCACTTTGGAAAGCGTAACACAGATGGCCACTTCCAAAACGAAAACCGCCACGATCCAGTAGCCCGGCCTGCGTTTGAAAAAGGGATAGAGAAAATAGTAGGTCGTAAAGGGCAGGGCCAGAAAGATCAAGGAAGAGAAGTAAAAGCGATAAGTGACGATTAGATAGGTTACCGATGAGGCCACACCGGCGGTGTAGAGGTTGAGCGGAATATAGGCGAATAAAGATGTCACCACCAGAAAAAACCAGAAACGCCGGTCAAACGACGGCAGGTTCAGCCGATGGGCAAAGGGCCGGGAAAGGAGCATCAACGTCCATAATAGCAAAGAGGCAGGATAAAGAAGATGTACACTGGTCCAGGAACGGTTGAATTTTGACAACAACATATGACCGTCACGCAGTATCTTCGCTTTCAATCCTGCAAAGTCGTGATTGGCAAGATAGTGAATCAAAAGAATTTTACGATGGGTAAAGGTTGGAACGACAAAAAAAACCAGATAATAAACCGACACGCCAAAAAGAACAAAGACGGTGAGTGAAAGCAGGGGACGGCGGCGTAATATGGCAAAAACAGGGCGGTAAAAGAGTAACAAAAGCGTGAAAAGATAGAGAAAATAGTAGATCAACTCCATGGTGTGAATGACACCGACGATGAGTAGAAGGAAGAGCGTCAAACAGAGGTAGAGGAGCCGTTTTTTCGTATCGAGGGGATCAAAAAGAATACGGATGGTCAACGCCAGAGCCAAAAGAACCATCGGCAATGCGATCTGATAGTTGATGGAGTACCACTGAATCCAGACATGGTGTTCGCCCACGGATGCCGTCGCAAAGAAGAGAAACCATAAAAGGGTGGCAACATAGGCGAGGTAGAGGGCATGGGTCTTTGTCAGAGCCTGACGAAAAAGTTTTTCGGCCAATGTATACGAGAGATAAAAAAGTGAAAAAAACGTAAAAATGATCTGTGTTCTGTGAATGATATAGACCCGTTCGAATATCTCTTCCGTACCGATACCAAGCCATCGAAAAAGGTGGGCCCACGCATAGATCCAGTAATGCTTGCCATAGTGCGGAAGGTCGTCCGGATGGAGTAAAAAATGGTCCAGTCGCAGTTGCAACTTGTACATATCGAATGGGTATTTCATGAACGGATGGGAAAAAAAGAGCGTTAAAAGCGTAAAAAAAAGTAAAGTCCAGAAAACTTTCCTGTCATTCAGAAAAGTCGATACGTTAGTTGGCATCTGTCTGTAGGGTTATCTCACTGTGTAAATCGAAAAACCCGACCATATTGGCCGAACCGATCACCTCAAAGAGAATGGCGTCATAGAGCCGGTGATAGACGACAATGCCGCTTTCGTTGATACCGACACATCCCAGTGAGAGGGCGTATTGCCCTATCTGAAGGTTGGCCGACTGCGTAAACGTGACGGTAATTTCATCGCCGGCTTTGTAATGTCCGGTATGGTGATGTTTCATCATGGTATTGGTGCCGGTAATCTCCAGCCCTTTGGTATCTTTGACGGTAAAGGCGAAGATGGGCTCTTCCACATCCGCGTGGAACCTGACGCGCATCACAATCGTAAAAGGGGCGTCATAATCGAGCGCTTTGACGGGCTGATTCTCTTCGTCCAGCAGACCGAAATCGATAATCTCGGCCCGCATATTGCCGTAACTGTCCAGTTCACCGTGGTCGTCAAAATAGTCTCGCAGACGTCGCTCTTTGAGTGACTCCGTTTTTTTCTCTTCGACAGAATCGGTAGAAACAGCGCTGTGAAGCGTGCCCGTCAAAACTTTTTTAAAGGTATCCACCGCCGTTTTGGCGTCCGCGTCGCATAGCAGTTTGCCTTCGTCGATTACCATACCGCGATTGCAGTAGCGAATAACCGTATCGAGCGCGTGGGTGACAAAAAGAATGGTGCGATTTTGCTCCTGAAACTCCTGGAATTTTTTGAAGCATTTCATCTGAAACGCCATATCCCCCACACTCAGCGCCTCATCGACAATCAATATATCGGGTTCGACGTTGATGGAAACAGAAAAGGCCAGCCGCGCGAACATCCCGGAGCTGTACATCTTGACCGGCTGGTGGATAAACTCGCCGATATCGGCAAAAGCGAGAATCGCGTCAAGCTTTCGCTCGATCTCCTCTTTTTCCAACCCCATCAGCGTGCCGTTGAGATAGATATTCTCCAACCCCGTCATCTCCGGGTTGAAGCCGGCTCCAAGTTCCAGCAAAGAGGCGATGGTTCCACGGGTCTCGATCTGCCCCGAAGAGGGGGTCAGCACGCCGGTAATCATCTTAAGCAATGTTGACTTACCGGCGCCGTTTTTGCCCACAATACCCACCGTCTCCCCCCGGTAAATGTCAAAAGAGACATCTTTGAGGGCATAAAAATCGTGGTGGTAGCTCTTTTTGAAAGGGTGCAAAGCCTCTTTCAGGCGATCCTGAGGGTTGTCATATAGATGATAGATTTTTGTCAGGTTTTTGACCCGAACGGCAAGGGTTTTATTCATCAAAGCACATCCGCGAAGTGGGGTCGAAGTCGCCTGAACGTCAAGGCGCCCAGGGCGAAAATGGCCAGGGTGACGCTCCAGTAATAGAGCGTCATGCCGGGCTTTTCCCAAAATCCGACATGGTGAATCATGCTGTCACGGTACCCTTCTATGATATAGACCAAAGGATTGAGGGCGATGATTTTGTGGTATTTGGCAGGCAGAATATCAATGGACCAAAAGATTGGGGTTAGCCAAAAGCCAAACTGTAAAAACATCCCGACAATCTGCCCCATGTCTCTAAAAAAGACCACGATGGAAGCGGTGATCCACGAAAGACCGAGCAAAAGGAGCGTCAACGCAAAAAGGTAGTAAAAGACCTGTAACCAATACCATGACGGGCTGATACCGTAATAGAGGTACATGCCATACATGAAAAAGATGAAAAAAAGATGCACGGCCAACGCCGAAAGCAGGGGGATGACAGGCAAAAGGTTGACCTGAAATCGCACCTTTTTGACCAGAAAGCTATTGGCGATGATACTGTTGGTGCCGCTGGCCAGACCCTCGGAGAAGTAAAACCAGGGGAACATACCGGCAACGAGCCAGAGAATAAAGGGAAAGTCGCCGACAGGCTTGGACTTGAAGCCCACCTGAAAAACGAACCAGAAGATCAAAACAGTCGCCGTCGGCTGGATAAACGCCCAGGCGATGCCGAGCATATTGCCGACATAACGCTGTTTGAAGTCGTTTTTTGTCAAAGAGAAAATCAGTTTGCGATTCTGTACAATCGCTTTTAAAAACTCATACAAACCGGCTTTCCGTTTTCTTTTTAGTATAGCGTACTTTTCTTGTCGGTTGGCTCAAGCACCAGGGCCAGCACACGGCTTTTTGCAAGGAAACGGTGCCGAACGACAAGGTCGCCTTTTTGGTCGCTGACAACCGTTTTTAGAAATGTTTTTTCACCGGTTTGGGGATTGAAACAATCAATCCGGTAACGGCTATTTGGCAGTAGATCGTGAAATCTAAATCCGAAAATACGGCGCAAAAAACCGCCGTCACTTCCGTAACAAACCAAAAGCCGTTTGCCGTTTCGCGCGAAAAAGGGGCCCTCCAAGGTCTCCTGTTTGCCAAACGGCCAGGCGTTTTGTTCACAGGGTGTCAAAGGCAATTCGCTCATCTCTTGCAAAAAACGCATACCCGCCCCGACCCTTTGGGCGCCGGGCAGGGTCATCGCTTCGCGCCAGGGCGTTTTACCCCAGTCACCGCCGCTTGGGCTCTTGCCGAAAGGCCTATCGGGGCGGTTGACCTGCCAGATGCCGTTGGCGCCGTAGGTAAAGCCGGAGGCGCCGTTTAATATACTGACCCAAAAGGCTTTTTCCACCACATCCGCGCCGTTGCGTCCCAAAATACCCTCATATGTCACTTCCGCCATGACGACCGGTTTGTTTGACACTTCTCTTTGCGCCTCGGCCACGGTGATGGCGGCGCTTCGCACGCTCTCCTCATCGCCGTGACCGGTTTGAAGCATCTCAAAATCCAAAGAGGAGGGGTCGCTTAGCTCCCGGTGGGCCATATGGGAAGGGTGGGCCGACAAAAGGCGGTCGTAGGGATCGATTTGGCGAATATAGGCGCACATTCGGCTCCACCCCTCTTTCAACGCCCGGTGTTCACGCTCACGATTTTGGCTAAGATACCAGGGCATACTCACCTCGCCGGCGGCCACCCAAATCACGGGCCAGGCGCCCCAGCGGGCGATCAGGTAGCGCCAATGACGGCGCATCCGCTCTTCGCCCATGAAACCAAGATAATACCCCCAGCCTCCCAGAATGACCGGCGTCAGGCCCGCATCTATAATCTGCTCCAGCTTTTTGTCGGCTTCGTCAAACCAGGCGGGGTTGACGGCCTCAAACCCCTTTTGCCACACAAACCCCTCTTCCCCGCCGCCTCTTGGATCGAAAGGGGCCATATCGGGAAAGAGGCCGGCCACTAATTGCACCAGGGTAAATCCCTGCTCTTTTCTTAATTTGGCCAGTTCGGCAATCTCTTGGGTGTCCATGCGCCCCAGGGCCATCCACCAGGTATCGCCCAGCCAGGTAAAGGGCGTGCCGTCTTCGTATACGAATCGCCTCTCTTCCGTCTTTAGCCGTCCGTGTCGATAGAGGGGGTGTTCGTAGGCGGCATCGCTGATGGTAAAGTCAAACGTGATAGCATGAAGACCGCTATCGGCAGGGTCCGAGCAGTGGGTACGGGCTTCATAACAACCGGGCAGGGGGGCGTAGAAGCGCACCTCCCACCTCTTGCCGCCCCGCCAGAAGGCCGGTACTTTCCAGCTTTGGCCGCTTTCGTGCCTAAAAACGACATCCAGCTCCACTTCATTAAAAGGATTTGCCCGCGCGACGGCGGCGGTGAAGGTTTGGCTAAAGAGCGGCTTTTTCATCTCACAACAGCATCAGCGACGCCAGCCCCAAAAAGCTGAAAAAGCCCACCACGTCGGTCACGGTGGTCAGCAGTACCGTCGAGCCCACGGCCGGGTCGATGCCCAGCCCTTTGAGCACCAGCGGAATGGTAGCCCCGAAAAAGCCGGCGGCCAACAGGTTGATCACCATAGAAAGCGCGATCACCACGCCCAGCATCGGCATCTTGAACCAGACCCAGGCGATGAGCCCCATGACCACCGCGTAGAGCAGGCCGTTGCCCAAAGAGAGCAGAACCTCCTTGACAATGACCCGTTTGGCTTCGGTGGGGGAGATCTCGCCAAGGGCAAGCTGGCGCACCGTGACGGTAAGTGACTGGGTGCCGGCGTTGCCGCCCATGGAGGCGACAATGGGCATCAAAACCGCCAGCGCCACCACCGACTGGATGGTCTGATCAAAAAACCCGATGACAACGGAAGCGGCAATGGCGGTAAGCAGGTTGATCCCAAGCCAGATAGCCCGGCTCTTTCCAGCCTCCAGGATATTTTCGCTCTCCTCGGACTCCTCTTCAACCCCGGCCATGCCGTAGATCTGGTCGGTCGCCTGCTTCTCCATCAAATCGTAGATATCATCAGCCGTGATACGACCGAGCAAAATATTGAAATCATCCACCACGGGAATGACGTTCATGTTGTAATTGCCTGCCAGTTCGATCACTTTGTCAATAGGATCTTTGGGGTGAATGGAGACTGTCAGTGCCCCCTCTTTTTCCAAAATGTTACGGTAAATCTCCTGGGGGCCGTGTAAGACCAGATCTTCCATGGGCATCATGCCCAAAAACCGGTCATGCGCGTCAACAATGAAGACGTGGTAGGCGTTGTCCAACCCCTCTTTGTTCTTCATCTCTTTGAGGCGTTTGATCGACTCGCCCACCGTTTCGTCGATGTAGGCCTTGAAGAGCTCGGTCTGCATGTGGGCGCCGGCCTCATCCTCTTCGTAGCTGATAAGCTCTCGGATAACCCGGCTGTCCTCTTCGTCGATCTTCTCAAGAATCTCCTCGGCCTTCTCCTCGTCCATCTCCTCCAGATGCTGGACAATATCGGCCGCGTCGTCGGTATCCATCTCCTCGATGATGTCGGCCAACTCCGTGGCGTCGATGGCCTCCAGCGCATCTTCCTGGGCGTTTTTGGAGAGCTCGGCCAGTACGTCCGCCTTGAGCTCTTCGGGCAGTGACGTAAGCAGGCGCAGGTAGGCCTCTTTGTCCTGTTCGCGAACCGCTTCCAACAGTTCGGCGATCTCATAAGCCTGCGCGTTTTCGTCCAACCCTTCCTGAAAGAGGCGGATACGCCGTTCGATCTCGGCTACCAGTTCATCAATCGCGCGTTCCATGGCTTACCTCCCCGAAATTTTGGGCGGATTGTAACGTAAAGAGAGAGAAAAAAGAAAGAGAGTTCTCCCCGTAGGGGAGAGTGAGAGAACTTACTGGCCTTCGCCGGGAATCAGAATCACTTCGACGCGGCGGTTTTTGGCCCGTCCCTCTTCAGTGTCGTTGGGGGCGATGGGGCGGCTCTCGCCAAACCCTTTGACGCTCAGGCGATCTTTCGAGACGCCGTATTTGACCAGCGCTCTCTCTACCGCTTTGGCCCGGCGAATGGAGAGCTTCATGTTGTACGCTTCTGTGCCGATGCTGTCGGTATGGCCGTCCAGTTCAGCCGTCACCTGCGGATGTTTTTGCATAAATTTGGCCACCTTTTTCACGTCGGTCAGCTCATCGGTGGGAATAACGGCCGAATCGAAGGGGAAGTGGAGATAGAGCGTGACGCCGACCGCGCATCCCTGGGCATCCACTTTGAAGCCGGCGGGGGTGTTCGGGCACTGGTCTACACCGTCCACCACGCCGTCGCCGTCACTGTCCTTGGGCATGGGACAACCGTTTTCGTCCACAATGGTACCCATGGGGGTGTCGGGGCACTTATCGCGTGAATCGAGTACACCGTCTTCATCCGCGTCCAAAGAGCCAAGAGGGGCAACCGCCGTCTCTTTGGGCTCGGCCGTCGAGGCCTGAGATTTGGACGTGCCGAACGCGTTGAAAGGCACGCTCAATCCCACCATGTAGAGCAGGCTGTTGCCGCCGTCGTCAAAGCGGATCACGTCACGCACTTCGGCCCGAAGATGAAGAGTCTGGTTCAGCGCGTATTTGACACCGGCGCCCACGGCGGCCACGCCGTCATCGGTCAAATCGCCGTTGGTCCATGTCTCATAGCCCACACCGCCGATCAGGTAGGGGCGAAGCGCCTCGCTTTGGGGAGCGAAATGATACAGATAGCTGGCCATGACGTAATTGCCGTAGCTTTTACCGGTACCGGCTTCGGGATCGACGTCGGTTTTGGTTAAAAAGTCCCACTCCACTTCCAACCCGTGGGTATCGCTCTCAATCAGGCCCAGGCGCGCGCCCACGGCGAATGTGTCATCCACCCACTCGTTATCCAGCGGGCTGTAACCGCCCAGCATCGCACTCAGCGAGTTTTTGTATTCCTGCGCCGACAACGTTCCCGCCGCCAGCAATCCCAACAACAAAAAGGTAGCACTCTTTTTCATCACGTATCCACTCCACTCTTGAATTTGTCTGGATTATAGTGAAAAAACCATTAAAAGTTGTTAAATTAAATCCACTTCTTCTTTTTCAGCCAAAGGAAAATGAGCCAGGCGATGGTGATGTTCAACCCCCAGACCGCCAGGTAGCCGTATCGCCACTCCAATTCGGGCATGAAATGAAAGTTCATGCCGTAATTGCCGACAATAAAGGTGAGCGGCAGGAAAATAAGCGAAATGGCCGCCAGTCTTTGCATGGCCTGGTTCATGCGGTTGCTTAAAAAACCCATCAAAAGCGTCTGAAGATAGCCGGTGCGATCCAGGTAGGTTTTGGATTCGTTGATCAGGAAGCTCAGGTGCTCTTTGAGGTCGATAAACTCGTAGCGCAGTTTTTTGCGGATTACCACGGGAAAATGGTTGATGATCTTGTTGACAATATCGTTGTGTTGAACCGAGACCTTACCGATACGGTTGAGGGTGCGGCGGGCGAAATAGAGGCTCTTTTGCACCTCCTGCTCATCCAGCGTCTCGTCGAAGATACGGTCTTCAATCTCTTCCAGCCGGTCGTCGATCCGATCCACGATGTGCATGGTGTGGTCGACCATAATATCAATCACCACGTACATGATGTACTCTATGGAGTCGGTGGGTTTGTAGCGGCGAAAGAGTTTGTTGATGACCGCTTTGATGATGTGCCGCTCCCTTGCCAAAAAGATGAACTTGTTGTCGGTCATGATGATGGCGACGTTTTGGGCGTGGTAGAGCAGTTCGTCCTCTTCATCCGAGACAAAATATTTGAAAATGGCCATTTTAAAGCCCTCGTTCTCCTCATAAACGATACTCTGGTCTTCGTTGGTAATGTCCTCGATGAAGCTTTCGGGGAAATGGTGCTGTGTCAGCCATTCGTGAATATCCCGGTTGTCGATAGTGGTAAAGACAATCTGTTTTTTCTGATCATCCAGCTTTATTTCATCTTTTTTGTAGAGGCGATCGGCAAAAATATACACGGCCAACCTTTCATGAGGGACTTAATTGCGTATAAGATCATAGTTTATGCCACCTTTTGATACACTTTGATCAAACGAATTCACGCAAAGGTTCAACCATGCGACAACTCAGCGGTTTTCTGATTCGAAGCGTAAGGGATATGTTACGCTGGAATATCTTGCGTTTTGCGCTGCTGCTCGGCCTTCCTCTGGCCGCCTTGTGGATCGGGATCGGTTACCAGATCTGGGATCCGCTTGTGGCGCTATGCGCCAAACTGATCGGCTGGATTCCCTTTTCGGTGGTCAAAGCCAACGGCGCCATGATGATCCTCTTTTTCATCTGGCTCATCGCCGTATTGGTCTCCTTCGCGGCCCTGACGGCCCTGGTGGGCCCGCCGATTCTGCGCTATTTCAAAGAGCGTACCTACTACTTCTACACCTTTACGGCGCTGCTCGGCTTTTCCGGCTTCTGGGCCGCCGCCATGTTCTACAAGTGGGATGAGCTCTTCCCGCGTGTCGAAAAGCTGCTGGCGCTGCTGCCTTTCAACACGGTTGCCGAGGCTTCGGCCGGCCTGCTGGCCTTTTATCTGCTTTATAACCTTTTCATTCTCTCGCTCTTTTTCGCGGTGTCACTCTTTAGAAAACATTTCCTCGAACCCTTGCGTGAGCAGTACTACCCCTCTGTTACGCCCCCGCAGGATCGGGTGGGGCGCTTTCACGGTGTCAGGCTGCTCAACGACGCCTTCTTCTTTCTCGTTATCTCATTGATCGCGGCGCCGGTCCTTTTCATTCCCGTCGCCAACGTGATCGTCCAGCTCTTCTTGTGGGCGTGGCTTTACAAAGAGTCCTACTTTCTATCTACCTGTAACCTCTACTGCTCCAAAGCCGACCACGAGAACCTCACCCGCCACCGGGCCGTGATCGCCGCGGTGGCCATTATGGCGGCGGTGCTCAACTTTGTGCCGGTGGTCAACATCTTCACACCCTTTTTCGCCCAACTGATGTTCTTCCACTGGATTATGGAGCACCGCCAATCCCAAAAAAGCGAGGAGGCGTAAATGGCCCATCCTCTTGCGGGACAGCCGGTTCCGCCCCAAATGCTGATTGACGTTCCCAAGCTGATCGCCGCCTATTATGAGCTTGCGCCCGATCCGGCCGTCGCGACCCAGCGGGTCTCTTTCGGCACCTCCGGGCACCGGGGGAGTGCTTTGAAAAAGAGCTTCAACGAAGCCCATATCCTGGCGGTTACCCAGGCGGTTTGCGACTACCGCAAAGCGCAGGGCATCAACGGGCCGCTCTTTATCGGCCGTGACGCCCATCCGCTCTCTACACCCGCGCTCATGACGGCCGTGAGGGTGTGCGCCGCCAACGGTGTTGAAACGCGCATCGCGCCGGACGACAGCCAAACCCCCACGCCCCTGGTAAGCTTTGCCGTTTTGGAGCACAACCGCGCCCATGAAAGCAGGGCCGACGGCATTGTCATCACCCCCTCCCACAACCCGCCCGAAGACGGCGGCTTCAAATACAACCCGCCAAGCGGCGGCCCCGCCGACACCGACGTAACCGCCTGGATCGAGGCACGGGCCAACGCCCTGCTTGAAAACGGCAACAACGAGGTAAAAGCCTGGCGCTACGAGACGGCCATACAAAGTCCGAATATCGCGCGATACGACTTCATCACACCCTATGTGAACGCCCTGGAAGAGATCATCGACATCAAAGCCATCAAAGCGGCCAAATTGAGACTGGCCGCCGATCCCATGGGCGGTTCGGCGCTGGAGGTCTATCAGGCTATCAACGCCCGATACGGGCTTGAGATCGATATTGTCAATACCCGTGTCGATCCGACGTTCTCTTTCATGCATCTCGATCATGACGGCAAAATCCGCATGGATTGCTCCTCCCCCTGGGCCATGGCCTCATTGGTGGCGTTGAAAGATCGCTACGATCTGGCCTTTGGCAACGATACCGACGCCGACCGCCACGGCATCGTCACCCCGTCGGGGCTGATGAACCCCAACCACTACCTAAGCGTAGCGGTCTGGTATCTTTTTGGCCATCGGCCCCGATGGCCAAAAGAAGCCAGCGTGGGCAAAACCCTCGTCTCCAGCCTCATGATCGACAAAGTCGCGGCCCAACGGGGCAGGGCGGTGTATGAAGTGCCGGTGGGCTTCAAGTGGTTTGTCGAGGGACTGCTAAACGGCGCGCTCGGCTTTGGGGGCGAAGAGAGCGCGGGGGCGAGTTTCCTCCGCTTTGACGGCGCACCCTGGTCAACGGACAAGGACGGCATTATCATGACCCTGCTGGCGGCTGAGATCCGCGCGGTGACGGGCAAAGATCCCGCCCACATCTACCGGGAGCTGGAAGCGCGCCACGGCAGGGCCTACTACGCCCGTACCGACGCCCCCGCCACGCCGGAGCAAAAGAAGCGTCTTAAAAACCTCAAACCCGATGACATCACGGCCAAGAGACTGGGAGGCGATCCGATTGAGGGGATCTTTACCGAAGCCCCCGGCAACGGCGCGCCCATCGGCGGGCTCAAGCTCACCACCCGCCGGGGCTGGGTCGCCATGCGCCCTTCGGGAACCGAGGATATTTATAAAATCTACGCCGAAAGCCTCCACTCCGAGGAGCATCTCGCCACGCTCCAGCAAGAGGCCGCGGCCATCGTGGACGCCGCGCTGGATTGAGGGCGTCCGCCAAAATTATTTCAAGGATACGACACACCGATGCAAGAGAACCTTTTTAGTTACGTCATTGACGACAAATACGACACCTTCGCCGCCTACTTTTCCATGGAGTTCGCCATCGACCAGGCCCTTAAAACCTATTCGGGCGGCCTGGGTTTTCTGGCCGGCTCACATATGCGCAGCGCCAACGACAAACGCCAGAAAACCGTGGGCGTGGGGATGCTTTGGAGCTACGGCTACTACGACCAGGGGCGGCACGAGGACAACACCCTCAAGGTCGATTTTCGCCGCAAGTTCTACTACTTTCTCAAAGAGACCGGCATTACGGTGGAGGTGCAGATCAACGGCAAGCCGGTCAAGGTCAAAGCCTACCTGCTGCCTTCCGAGACCTTCGACAGCGCGCCGGTGGTACTGTTGACGACCGACCTGTTTGAAAACGACTACCTCTCCCGCACCATCAGCCACAAACTCTACGACGCCAACGAAGAGACCCGCATCGCCCAGGAGATCGTGTTGGGCATCGGCGGGGTGAAGGTGCTGGAGGCGATGGGACTGGAGATTGACATCTACCACATGAACGAAGGCCACGCCCTGCCGCTGGTTTTTGAGCTGATGAAAAAGTATCCCGACCTCGAAGAGCTCAAAAAGCGGGTGGTCTTTACGACCCATACCCCCGAAATGGCGGGCAACGAGGAACACAATGTCCACTTTTTGGGGCGCATGGGGTTTTTCAACGGCTTTTCGGTCGAAGAGGTGCAGCGAAAACTCGACTACTACGACGAAAACTTCTCCCTCACCGTCGGAGCACTCAAAACAGCCAAGCGGGCCAACGCCGTGAGCAAAATTCACGAGGGGGTGGCCAACGAAATGTGGAAAGATGTCCCCGGCCGCTGTGAGATCATCAGCATCACCAATGCCCAGAATATGCGCTACTGGGCCGACAAACAGCTACTCAGTTGGATGCTGGAGCATGAAGATTACCAGCTCATGGGGCGTAAAAAGCACCTCAAGCACAAACTCTTTGAGGAGATCGCCGATCAGACCGGCAAACTGTTCGACCCGGATGTGCTGACGTTGGTGTGGGCGCGGCGCTTTGCCGAATACAAACGCCCCTGGCTACTGACTTATGACATGGCGCGTTTTCGCGCCCTGGTCCAAAACAGCGAGCGGCCCATCCAGATCATCTGGGCGGGCAAACCCTACCCGTTGGATTACCGGGCCGTCTCGATGTTCAACGACTTGGTGATGATGAGCAAGGAGTTCAAAAACGTCGCCGTACTCACCGGCTACGAGTTGCGCCTCTCCAAGCTCCTCAAGCAGGGCAGCGACGTATGGCTCAACACCCCCCGCTGGGGCAGGGAGGCCAGCGGTACCAGCGGCATGACGGCGGGCATCAACGCCTCTATTCACTTCAGTATCGACGACGGCTGGCACGCGGAGTTTGAAAAAGACGGCATCAACTGCTTCACTATTCCCCACGCCGACCCCTCTTTGCCCAATGAAGAGATCGACCGCATCGACTATGAAACGATGATGCGGAAACTGGAAAAGAGCATTCTTCCTCTCTACTACGACAACCCCAAAGCGTGGGTCAATATCGCCAAAAACGGCATGAACGACATCCACGGCTACTTTACATCCTCCCGGATGGTAGCGGAGTATTACGAAAAGCTCTACAACTATCAACCCGGTCAGAAGGGGTGCTAAGATGAACCTGGCCATCATGTGCTCCGGCGGCGACGCCCCGGGCATGAACGCGGCGGTCAAAAAGTTTGTGGACTATACCGAGGAGCGGGGAGAGACCCCCTACCTGATCTTCGACGGCCTTGAGGGGTTGATCGACGGCCGCATCAAACGGGCCTCCCACGCCGACGTGGCGGGCATTTTGCACCGAGGCGGCTCGGTCATTCGCTCCTCCCGCTCCCAACGTTTCTACGAGTACGACTACCGCAAACAGGCGTACGAAAATCTCAGGAAAGAGGGGATCGAGGGGCTAGTGGTGCTGGGCGGTGACGGCTCCTTTCGGGCCATGGAGCGCTTCTGCGGGGAGTTCGATGTGCGTTTTGTCGGCATTCCCACCACCATCGACAACGATATCTACGGTACCGACTACTGCCTGGGAGTCGATACGGCGCTCAACACCATCCGTGACGCGCTGGACAAAATCTACGACACCGCCAGTACCTTCAACCGCGCCTTCGTGGTGGAGGTGATGGGGCGAGAGTGCGGCTATCTGGCGGCCATTTCGGCTATCAGCTCCGGGGCGGAGATCTGCGTCATCCCCGAAGTGGATTTCAACCGGGCCGTGGCCGAAGAGCGCCTGAAAGAAGAGATCGCCGCGGGACGTCGCTATATTCTGGCCATCGTGGCCGAAGGAACCGGCCGAACCGAAGAGATCGCCCGCTGGATCGAAAACTCTTTGGGATTTGAGACACGGGTGACGGTTCTGGGCCATATTCAGCGCGGCGGCGCCCCCACTACCTTTGACAGAATGATGGGATTCGAGTTCGCCGTTACCGCCGTCGACCGCCTCTTGAGCGGCGAGAAGGCCAACCGGGTGACGGTCTGGAAAAACGGTGCCATCGGGCTGTTGGACATCGAAAGCGTCGTCAGCCACAAAAACCGTCTCAACCCCCACCATCTGGCCATGCTCAACCGCCTGGATTGAAGTGGAGTTTCAGTTACGCGCCTGTAAAATGGATCCAAATCAATTTCCACGCTTTCGGTCGCCCCGAAGGGCGCCGTTGGCAGAAAGGAAACCAGATGGCCGGTAAGATCAAGGCGGTCATACTCGCCGGAGGATTCGGCACCCGCATCCAACCCCTGACCCATTCGGTTCCCAAACCGATGCTGCCCGTCGTGAACCTGCCGATGATGGAACATACCCTCAACCGGCTTGTCGCGCTGGGTATTGACGAAGTGATCATCCTGCTCTACTACAAACCCGACGTGATCAAAAAGCGTTTCGGCGACGGAAGCGACCGGGGCATCACCATCCGTTACGTCCTGCCCGACGACGACTACGGCACCGCCGGCGCGGTCGGCCTGGCCAGGGAGTACCTGGATACCACCTTCGTGATTGTCAGCGGCGATCTGGTTACCGACTTTGATTTTGCCAAAATCTTCGATTACCACCGCCAAAAAGGGTCCAGGCTCACCATTACCCTCACCTCCGTGGAGAACCCGCTGCAGTTTGGCGTGGTGATCGCCGATGAAGAGGGCAAAATAGAGAAGTTTCTCGAAAAGCCGAGTTGGGGCGAGGTCTTCAGTGACACCATCAACACCGGCATCTACGTTATCGAACCCGAAATATTGGAGTATATTCCCCACAAGGAGAATTTCGATTTCGCCAAAGATCTCTTTCCCCTGCTGATGCGCGAGGGGATCGACCTGATGGGCTATACCGCCAAAGGGTACTGGCGCGACGTGGGCAATCCCGACAGCTATCGGGAGGTGCATGCCGACATTCTGGGCGAACGGCTCAATTTCGCCATACCGGGCCGCCGCGTAGCGTACCCCGACGGTACTCTCTGGCTGACCGGTGAAAGCGAGATTGGCGAAGATGTGGAGATTATCGGCAACGTGGTAATCGGCGCGGATGTACGGCTTGGTAAAAACGTGCGCCTGAACAACTGCGTCATAGGGGATCGCACCCGCATCGGTGACGAATGCCGCCTGCGTAACAGCGTCATCTGGCACGATGTGCGAATCGGCAGGCGGGCGGTGATGGACAACGCCGTCATCTGCGACAACAACCGGATCGGCGACGGGGTGGAGGCCAAGGCCGGCGTCATTCTGGCCGAGGGGTGCAGCGTGGGCAAACTGGCCCGTTTCGAGCAGGATGTGACCGTCTGGCCCGACAAGGAGATCGAGCCCGCCGCCGTGGTCAACCGCAACGTGGTGTGGGGAAGCCGCTACAAAAACTCCATCTTCCAGTACGGCATTGTCACCGGCACCTCCAACGTGGAGCTCAGCTGCGAAATGGCCACCAAACTGGCCGAAGCCTTTGCCGCCCAGCTTCCCCAGGGTTCCACCGTCATGGTGGGACGCGATCACGACAAGAGTTCCCGCATGATCAAACGGGCGTTCCTGGGCGGACTACTCTCCGCCGGCATTGACGTGATCGATCTGAAAAACATCCCGCCCGCCGCCCTGCGCCACGCCATTTCCCACACATCCGGCGTCATGGGAGGCGCCTTTGTGCGTCGCAACGGCGAAGACCCCGCCGCCACCGATATTCACTTCTTCAACGAAGAGGCCCTGCGTATCGACACGGCGACCGCCAAAGCCGTGGAGAAGAGCTTTTTCGGCGAAAAGTTCCGCCGGGTCGATTTCACGAAGATCGGGCAGATCATCGAAAAACCGGAGTTGCAGGAGGGCCGCCACTACCGGGAGGCGGTGGTCAGCCGGCTGGATCGCAAAACCCTCCGTTCCCGCCCCGTTCGCATCGCCGTTGATCTCATGCACGGTATCACCGCCGACATTTTTCCCCAGATTCTGGATGATCTGGGCATCGACGCCATCACCCTCAACGCCCATCCCCATCCCGGCAGCCACAGCGGCGTGGACGTGATGCTGGAACGTACCCGCAGGGATCTTTCGGCCATCGTGACTTCGCTGGAGCTGGATGCGGGATTTGTCATTTTCCCGGGCGGCCAGAGGGTAGGGCTGGTGAGTGACGAGGGGGAGTTTTTCGATAAAATCAAAACTCTCTCCACGGTGTTGTACCTGATGAACCTTGAAGCGGGTGTCAAAAAGGAGACCATGCGGGTCTTTTTGCCAACCTGGGCGCCTGATATTGTCGAATATGAAAACCTTGAGATCGAGTGGGGGGTTTACAACAACTTCAAAGCCGACCGACTCCGGGCCTATGATCTCATCGCCACCACGGACGGCAACTTCGCCTTTACCGAGTTTTCCCTCCATCGTGACGCCTCCTACGCCACGCTGCGGATTTTGCAACTGCTCATGCGCCACTGCCTGACGCTTGGGGAAATTGGCAAACGGGTACAGCCTTTCTACTACCGTACCGAGAAGATCGCCTGTCCCCAATCCAAAAAAGGGATGATGATGCGCCGCTTTCTGGAGGCTGCCAAGGGCAAACGCAGCGCCACCGTCGACGGCGTGAAGATATGGGAAAACGCCACCGACTGGGTTTTGATGATTCCCGACGCCTACGGCGAGTATCTCAACCTCTACTTCCAGGCGGCCGACGAGAGCGCGGGCGCGCGTATTTACGACACCTATACCCGGCTCATCGCCGAGTGGTTAAGGGCGTAAATGGCCTTTGGCGTCGCGTTTCTTTGGCATATGCACCAACCCGATTACCGGGACGAAAGCGGCGTGATGCAGATGCCGTGGGTCTTTTTGCACGCTGTTCGCAGCTACCGGGACATGATCTGGCACGTCGAGCGCCATCCGGACATACGGGTCACTTTCAACCTGACCCCGTCGCTTCTTGAGCAGTTGCGCCTATACGAAGAGAAGGGCTTGGCGGCCGACGCCACGCTCCGGCTCTTTTACAAGCCCGCCGCCAACCTGGCCCATGAAGAGCGCGAACGTGTCACGGCCCTGTGCCGAAGTCTGCGCCTTGAGACCATGCTGCCGGATATTAGAGGCAAAGAGCTCTTTGGGCAGGCGTCTCACACCGACGCAGAGCTTGAGAGCCTCCAGACCCTTTTTCTGCTGGGATGGTGCGCGGAGGAGCTGCGCCGCCACGACCCTTTGGTAGGCGCGCTGCTTAAACAGGGCGCCCCCTACGGCCTTCGGCAAAAACAAACGCTGCTTGAGCAGCTCCTTGAGAGCCTGCCCGCGCTGCTTCCCCGCTACCGCCGCCTGGCCGAAAGCGGCCGTATCGCGCTCTCGACAACCCCCTACTACCACCCCATTCTCCCGCTTCTGCTGGATATGGGCGAGGCGGCCGTGGCCAATCCCCGAACCCGCCTGCCCGAAGGCTGTTTTCCCCTGCCTGAAGACGCCAAAAGACAGGTCCTGATGGCCAAAACGCTTTTTGAGGAGACCTTCGGATTTTCCCCCGCCGGGTATTGGCCCGCCGAAGGGGCTGTCAGCGACAACGCCCTGGCTCTCTTCGCCGAAGCGGGCGCGCGCTGGGTGGCGACCGATGAGGAGATTCTGGCCCGCTCTCTCGGCAAAGAGGGGAACCTGCCAGAACGTTACCGTCCCCATCGGCGCAACGGCGTAGCCATCGCCTTTCGGGATCGCCGGCTCAGCGACGCGCTGGGGTTTCGCTACCGCCATCTGCCGGCTTCCGAGGCGATGGACGATTTTTTGCGGAACGTGCGTGCCGCCGCCCAGGAGGCTCCCGGAGGGAGCGCCTTTGTGATACTCGACGGCGAGAACGCCTGGGAGTTTTTCCCCGACAACGCCTATGACCTTTTCGAGAGCCTCTACGGCGCGTTGGAGAGGGCGGATGATCTGCGCGCCGTCACGATGGAGGAGGCGATAAACGCCGATTGCCCGGCTCTTCCCGAACTCTCGCCCGGCTCCTGGATCTACGGCACTTTCGATACCTGGGTCGCGCACCCCCAGAAGCGGCGGGCGTGGGAACTGCTCTTTCAGCCCCGCGCGGCGTGGGAGCTCGCCGAAACCCGCCATGACCCCGACAAAGCCAAAGCGGCCGAAGGGCATTTTCTCAAAGCGGAGTGCTCCGACTGGTACTGGTGGTACGGCGACGATCACGACACCGACTTCGCCGACGCTTTTGACACGCTGTTTCGCGGCCATCTGCTTGGCGTCTACGACCTGATGGGCCTCACCCCTCCCGAGGCGCTGTTGCGCCCCATTCACCGTCCCCGTGAGACTGTTACGCTCACCCCGCCCGTCGCGCCCGTCGCAAATCCGTGGCACACCCCGCCTTTTTTCGCCTGGACGGGGGCGGGAGAGATGCGGGAGCGGGCCCGCGGCACCATGGATTCCGTGCGGGGGCCGGTGCAGGCCTTACGGTGGGGGTGGGATGAGAAGGAGCTCTTTTTCCGCCTGGAGGGAGCCGTTACGTCCCGCACGACCCTGCGTCTGCGCCTTGACGGTACGCCGTGGCAGCCCGACGGGTTCCGTTTTCGGCTCCTGAAAGGGGCGGCGGAGGCCGCTTTCGCCAAATCGTCGTTGCCCAAAGGCCCCCACCGTCTGGTGTTCGAGATAGCGGAGGAAGGCAGGGTGGTGCAGACCTTTCCCGAGTCACTCGTTTTACGTATCGACCCGGATGAAAAACTTTTGAAAGCGTGGTTCGTCTGATGCAAACCGGCCAGATCCGATACGACCTTTTTGCCGACCGTCACGTCATTATCGCCCCGCAACGTATGCGCCGGCCCGATTTTCCCGAGGCCTGGCCGGATCTTCCCGACAGTGCCGAATGTCCCTTTTGCGAGGGGCGGGAAGACCTTACGCCGCCGGAGATCTTCGCCCTGCGCGACAACACCCCGCCCAACACCCCCGGTTGGCGTACCCGGGTGGTACCCAACCGCTTTCTGGCCCTGGCGGTGGAGACCCCCTGCCGACCGGTCGAGGCCCCGGCGACGGGGGAGGGATATGAGGGATTCGGAGCCCACGAGATTCTCATAGATTCGCCCGAGCACCGTTTTGATCCCCGGCTTTTGCGTACCCGTGACGCCCGGGCGTGGCTTTGGAGCCTAAGAGAGCGCCTGCGCGATCTGCGCCAAGACAACCGCCTGCGCTATTTCGCCCTTTTCAAAAACCACGGCCGCGCCGCCGGGGCGAGCCAGCCGCACCCCCATACCCAGATTGTCGCCATGCCCCTGGTGCCCGCGCCGGCGCTTGCGCGGCTGCAACGGGCCCACGCATGGTACAAAGCGCACGGGCAAAACCCCTTTGACGCCGCCGTCCGTGAAGCCGGGGAGGGCGGTAGGCTCATCGCGGAGAGCGACCGGTTCGCGCTTATCGCCCCCTACGCGCCCCGGTTCGCCTACGAAACCGTCTTGGTCGCCAAACACGGGGTTCCCGTCGCCCTCTGGGAGATGGACGACCCCCTTTTGGATGAAGCGGCGGCCCTCTATACCGCGCTGATGCGGGCGGCGGGAGCGGGGATGGGAGATTTTCCTTTCAACCTCACTTTCAATACCCCGCCCGCGCAACCCTTCGGCGACGAGGCGCTTTGGCACGAACTCTCTTACTACTGGCGTTTTGCCCTGACCCTCTCGCCCCGCCTTTACGGCGCGGGAGGCCTGGAAGCGGCGGAGGGGATTCCCCTCAACCCCGTTCCCCCCGAAGCGGCGGCCCGCCAACTGGCCGAAACGATCAAGGAGTATCTATGAAACGGCTGTTTGTCAGCGCGGAAGCCTGGCCCTACGTCAAGACCGGCGGCCTGGGCGACATGGCCCACGCCCTTCCCGAAGCGCTTGCCAAAAACGGGCCCATCACCCGCGTTTTACCGCTTTACGCCTCTATCGACCGACAAAAACACGGCATCGAGCCCCTTGGGCGATCCCTGCGTTTTTGTTTTGGAAACCGGGAGTGGGAGGTGTCGCTTTTTTCCGCCGAAGGCAACGGGGCCGACACCCTTTTTCTCTACCACCCGCTCCTTTGCGACCGTCCCCATCCCTACGGCCCGCCGGGGGGCGATTATGAGGACAACGACCTGCGTTTTTCGCTCTTTTGTCACGCCGTTGCCGCCTACGCGAAAGCGCAGAAGACGGAGCTGGTACACCTCAACGACTGGCACACCGCCCTGGCGGCGCCCCTGCTAAAACGTGATTATCCCGCCGCCAAAGTGGTCTACACCATCCACAACCTGGCCTATCAGGGCATTTTTCCCATAGAGACGGCGGGACGCTGCGGCATCGAGCCGGCCTGGGTGGAGATGGAAACCATGGAGTTTTACGGACAGGTCAACTGGATGAAAGGTGGCATCGCCTTCGCCGACGCGGTTACCACCGTCAGTCCCGCCTACGCCGCCGAGATTCAAACCCCGGCATACGGCTGCGGCCTGGACGGTTTTTTGCGCAAACACGCCGGCAAGCTTCACGGCATTCTCAACGGCATCGACACCCGTTTTTTCAATCCCGCCGCCGACCCTGCGTTACCCTACCGCTACACGCCCAAAAGCCTGGCCAACAAACGGCGGGTCAAAAAGCGTTTTCTGACCGAAGCGGGTCTGAATGACGACAGACGCCCCCTCTTTGTCTTTATAGGCCGGCTGGTGGAGCAAAAGGGGGCGGATCTGCTGGCCGAAGCGCTGGACGCCCTGCTGAAACGGCCCTTGAATCTCGCCGTACTGGGGGAGGGGGAGGCCCGCTACCAGGAGGCTTTCGCCGCCCGAAACGGTTTGCCCGGTTTTCGCTTCTTCGCCGGTTATGACGAGGCGCTCTCCCACCGCCTCTACGCCGCTTCCGATTTCCTGCTCATGCCCTCACGCTTTGAGCCATGCGGTCTCAATCAGATGATCGCCATGCGCTACGGCGCCGTGCCGGTGGTCAACCCCGTCGGCGGCCTGGCCGATACGGTGCACCCCGTGGGCGCGCAACGGTGCGGTGAGGGAATTCGCATGGAAAGCCCCGACGCGACATCGCTTATTCAAAGCGTGGACACGGCCCTCGCGTTGTATGGGCGTTCACGCCGCTACAACGCCGTACGGCGCTTTGACATGGCCTGCGATTTCTCCATAGAGCGCTGTGCCCGGGCCTATGAGACCCTCTACGGGAGCCTGACATGAGAGCGGCCATCGACTACGGCGGTACCTACGCGCGGGTCTGGCTTTCGGGCGAGGAGGGCATTGAACGGTTCGATACCCCGTCGTGGCCCCTGACCCGGCTTCTTGAGCATCTCAAAGCGCGTTATCCCTCGCTGCGGGAAACAGCCGTCGCCTACGCGGGACAGGTCTATGAAGGGCTCATTCTCTCGGCTCCCAATATCGATATCGACGAGCCCGATATCGTCCGCTGGGCCGAAACGTCCCTCCGCGTAAAACTGCGCATCGAAAACGACCTCAACTGCGCCGCCCTGGCCGAATCACACTACTGGAACGAGCCCAACCTGGTGGCCCTTTACTCCGGCACGGGACTGGGAGCCGGTATCGTGGAGAGGGGAGCCATTTTCCACGGTTACCGGGGTATGGCGGGGGAGATTGGCCACATACCCTACCAGCGCGCGCCGTTTCGGTGCGGCTGCGGCAAAGACAACTGCCTGGAACTGCACGCCTCGGGCAACGGACTGAGACGCTGGCGCGAACACCTCGGCTGCGGCTGCGACTTCAGGCTCGATACCATGCGTCGGGCCGGCGGAAGCTGCCGGGAGATCGCCGACTTTTTCATCATGGGCATGGTCTATGCCGCGGCGACGCTGGCGACATTGTGCAATCCCCGCCTTATAGTGCTTGGCGGCGGTATCGTGGCCAAAAATCCCTGGTTGGCCGACCGGGTGAGCGAGCTGCTGCCCCGTTACGCCATGCCCGCCGCGCTGGAGGGGTTGCGGCTGGAGATTTCGGCCATCAAGGAGGCCCCGCTGGAAGGGGCTAAGCTGCTCTTGGATACAATAAAGCCATGACAAACCGACCCTTGAATATCCTCTTTACCGTCTCCGAAGCGGTGCCCTTCGCCAAAACCGGCGGGCTGGCCGACGTGGCCGGGGCCCTGCCCAAAGCGCTGGCCCAAAAGGGACACAACGTGGCGGTGGTGATGCCCCGCTACTACGGCATCGACAAAAGCGCCCTGCGACACCTGCCCGGCCCCCTGCGTGTCGGAATGGGGCCGTTGGGCCAAAAAGAGGCGGCCGTTTACGAAAGCCGTCTGCCCCGTTCTGATGTGCCGGTCTACTTCATAGACCATGAAGCCTATTTCGGACGTGACGGTCTCTATACCGATGAGGCGGGCGAGAGTTACGGGGACAACGGGGAGCGCTTCGTTTTTCTCTCCAAAGCGGCGTTCGCCCTTTGCGAACAGCTCGATTTTTCGCCCCACATCATCCATGCCCACGACTGGCACACCGCCGCCCAGCCGCTTTTGCGAAACACCCGCTACGCAGACATCCCCCGTTTCAAGGAGGCGGCCACGGTACTGACACTGCACAACCTCCAACACCAGGGACGTTTCGATAAAGGGCTCGTGGCATACATGGAGAGCGGCTGGGAGGTTTTCAACCCCTATGTACTGGAAGATCACGGGGCGGTCAACCTGTTAAAGGGGGGCATCGCCGCCGCCGACGCGGTTACCACCGTCAGCCGCCGCTACGCCGCGGAGATTCGCACGCCCGCTTTCGGCTTCGGGCTGGAAGAGCACCTACAGGCCCACGCCCACAAGCTCTACGGCATTCTCAACGGGGTCGATTACGAGGAGTGGAGTCCGGCCACGGATTCCCTGATCGCCGCCAACTTCGATAGAGACGACATGGCGGGCAAAGCCCTTTGCAAAAGTGACCTCCAGCGCCGCTTCGGCCTGCCGCAAAAAGCCGACGTGCCGGTAATCGGTTTCGTGGGGCGGCTGGCCGAGCAGAAGGGCATCGGCCTGATCGCCGCCGCCGTCCACGGTCTTTTGGGACTGGATGCGCAGTTTGTGATGCTGGGTACGGGCGAGAAGTGGGCTGAAGCCTTCTTTACCGACATCGCCGCCCGCCACCCCGACCGTTTCGCCTGCCATATCGGCTACTCCAACGAGCTGGCCCACCGCATCGAAGCGGGAAGCGACCTCTTTTTGATGCCGTCTCTCTTTGAACCCTGCGGGCTGAACCAGATCTATTCGCTGCGCTACGGTACGCCCCCCATTGTCCGGGCCGTCGGAGGACTGGACGATACGGTGGTCAACTTCAATCCCCAAACAGGGGAGGGGAACGGTTTCAAGTTTTATGACGCCACCCCCGAAGCGCTCTACCATACCGTCCAATGGGCCGTGGAAACCTACAAAAACGCGCCCGACACCTTCGCGGCCCTGCGAGATCGCGGAATGAGAGCCCGTTTCGACTGGGACCGCGCGGCGACGGAGTATGAGACGGTCTACTACGCCGCCTATTTCGGCCGACAGGCGAAGAGGTTGCAATGAGCGCCATGGACTACGGCATCTCTCTCCTGAATGACGGGGATATCTACCTTTTCAAAGAGGGTACCCACACCCGTCTCTACGAGAAGCTGGGCGCCCATGTCGTAACCCAAAAAGAGAGGAGGGGGGTCTACTTTGCCGTCTGGGCGCCCAATGCCCGTGCCGTTTCGGTGGTGGGCGACTTCAACGGCTATACCCCCGGGCGCCACCCCCTGCGGCTGCGAAACGACGGTTCGGGTATCTGGGAAGGCTTTACGCAAGAGGCCCGGGCCGGCCAGACCTATAAGTTTCATATTGTTGGATATGACGGAGAAGAGCGGCAAAAAGCCGACCCTTTTGCCCGACGGACCGAAAAGCCGCCCGCCTCCGCTTCCATTATCTGCGACGGCCCCGTACACGATTGGCGAGACGGCGAGTGGATGCGACAGCGTGCCGATTTTACGCCCCACACCGCGCCCATCGCCATTTATGAAGTGCACCTGGCCTCCTGGCGGCGCCACCCCGACGGCACGCCCCTCTCCTACACCGAGGCCGCCGAAGCGTTGGCCGACTACGCCGAGGAGAACGGTTTTACCCACGTGGAACTCATGCCCGTGACCGAATACCCTTTCGACGGCTCGTGGGGCTACCAGGTAACCGGCTACTTCGCCCCGACGGCCCGTTTCGGCCCGCCGGAATCCTTTATGGCTTTTGTCGATACCCTTCACCGCCGAGGTATCGGTGTCATCCTGGACTGGGTGCCCAGCCACTTCGTCACCGACGGCCACGGCCTGGCCAACTTTGACGGCACCTGCCTTTTTGAGCATCAAGACCCCAGGCTGGGTTACCATCCCCAGTGGGAGAGCGCCATCTTCAACTACGGGCGCAACGAGGTACGGGCTTTTCTTCTCTCCAGCGCCCACTACTGGATGGCCCGTTACCATATCGACGCGATCCGTGTCGACGCGGTGGCCAGTATGCTCTACCTTGATTATGCCAGAGAAGAGGGGGAGTGGCTCCCCAACCGCTACGGCGACAACCGCAACCTGGAGGCCGCCGACTTTCTCAAACAGCTCAACCGTACGCTCTACGCCGACTTTCCCGGCATCTTCACCGTGGCGGAGGAGTCGACGGCCTATGACGGCGTGACCCGTCCCGTGGACGCGGGAGGACTGGGGTTTGGTTTTAAATGGAACATGGGGTGGATGCACGATACCCTCAAATACTTCTCCCTCGATCCCGTCTACCGCCGGGGCAATCACAACACCGTCACCTTCAGCCTCTGGTACGCCTTTGACGAAAACTTCGTCCTACCCTTCAGCCACGATGAGGTGGTGCACCTGAAGGGATCACTTTTTGGCAAAATGCCCGGCGATCCCGCCTTTAAAGCGGCCAATCTGCGGGCCATGCTGGCCTACATGGCCGCGCACCCGGGCAAGAAGCTCCTTTTTATGGGCAACGAGTTGGCCCAACCCACCGAGTGGGACTACGCGGGCTCTCTCCCGTGGGAGTTACTCAAACATCCTCTACACAAAGGGGTGCAAAACCTCGTAGCCGACCTTAACCGCCTCTACCGAGAAGAACCGGCCCTCCATCGCTACGACACACGGCGGGAGGGGTTCGCGTGGCTCAACGCCGACGACGCCGAGCGTAACACCCTGGTTTTTATACGCAGGGCCGAAGAGACGCACGCCCCCGTGCTGGCGGTCTGCCGTTTCGCCGGATCGGCCCAGGAGGGGTATAGAATCCCGCTGCCGGACACAACGGTTTGGGAGGAGGTGTTCAACTCCCGATGGGAGCGCTACGGCGGTGACCTGCCCCAAAACCCCAGAATCCTCCGCCCCCAGGCCGTCCCCTGCTGCGGCCGCCCAAACAGTGCCCTTTTGGATATGGGACCGTTGGAAGTGGCCCTTTTTCGGGCCCAAACGCCACAGGAAGGAGAAGAAAAGCCGTGAGTCGCATGAAACATATCTCTCCTGTTTCCACACCCGCCTGGCAAAAACTCAAATCGCTCTACGAGAAGGGAGCGGGACGAAACCTGCGCCGGCGTTTTAGCGAAGAGCCCGACCGCTTTACGCGCTTCAGCCTTGACTTTCAGGGGCGCATGATCGTGGACTTTTCCAAACACCTGATAGAAGATGAGATCTTTGCCGCTTTGATGGAGCTGGCACTGGCGTGTGAGGTCAAAAGCGCGACGGAGGCGATGTTTGAAGGGGAGATAATCAACCGTACCGAAGGGCGGGCCGTTTTGCATACGGCTTTGCGCAACCTCTCCGACACTCCCGTCTATGTTAACGGACGTGACGTGATGCCCGATGTTCGGGCGGTATTGAAAAAGATGGAGCTGTTTTGCCGGGACGTTCACGAACAGCGGTGGCTCGGCGCGACGGGTAAACCGGTCAGTCACGTGGTCAACATCGGCATCGGGGGGTCTGATCTTGGACCGGTCATGGTCACCGAAGCGCTGAAACCTTTTTGGAAAGAGGGGATCACCCCCCGGTTTGTCAGCAACGTAGACGGCACCCATATCGCTGAAACCCTCAAAACCCTCGATCCTGAAACCACGCTCTTTATTGTCGCGTCCAAAACCTTTACAACCCAAGAGACCATGGCCAACGCCCAAACCGCCAGGGCGTGGCTGGAAGAGAGACTGGGCAAAGAGGCCGTCAAACACCACTTTGTCGCCGTCAGCACCAACAAGGAGGCGGTGGAGGCGTTCGGCATCGATCCTGATAATATGTTTGTTTTCTGGGATTGGGTAGGGGGGCGTTATTCGCTCTGGTCGGCCATCGGGCTCTCCATTGCTTTGACGGTGGGGTTTGAGAACTTTATGGCGCTGCTGCGGGGGGCACATGCCATGGACAATCACTTCCGTCACACCCCGCTTCATCAAAACATTCCGGTTGTTCTGGCCATGCTGGGGGTGTGGTACCGCAACTTTCACGGCGCGGCTACCCACGCCGTTTTGCCTTACGATCAGTACCTCCACCGCTTCCCCGCCTATCTGCAACAGGCCGACATGGAGTCCAACGGCAAGTCGGTTGACCGAAACGGCCGGCCCGTGACCTACCAGACCGGTCCGGTACTCTGGGGAGAGCCCGGTACCAACGGCCAGCACGCCTTTTACCAGCTGATTCACCAGGGCACCCAACTGGTTCCCTGCGACTTCATCGCCCCGGCCAAAAGCCACAACCCCGTTGGAGAACACCACACCCTGCTGCTCTCCAACGTCTTCGCCCAGACCCGTGCCCTGGCGTTTGGCAAAACGCTTGAGGAGGTGTTGGCCGAAGGCACGCCGGACGAACTGGCGCCTTTCAAGGTCTTTCCGGGCGACCGGCCCACGACCACGATACTTTTGGATAGGATCGATCCGTTTACGCTGGGGGCGCTGATCGCGCTCTATGAGCACAAAATATTCACCCAGGGTGTGATCTGGAACATTTACAGTTTCGACCAGTGGGGCGTGGAGCTGGGCAAAGAGCTGGCCAGGGAGATTTTGCCCGCATTGCGCGACGACGCCGCAACCGACGGCTTCGACACCTCCACGGCGGGATTGATTGAACGATTTAAGGAGTGGAACCGATGAAAAGAGCTTTTACGGCATTACTGCTCTTGACGTTCGGCCTTTGGGCCCAACCGTCTACAATGGATGAGAAAGTACGCAAGCAGAACATCGAGGTGGTCAAAGCGGCGGCCGAGTCACTTGCCAAGGGACTGCCCCGCCGGATTGATCGTTTTACGACCCTGGTGGGGATAAAAGCCGACGGCACGCGACTGGTGCATATCTTCACCGTCTCCGCCGGCCCCAAAAGTGACGAAGCGCTGATCGCCGAAGGCAAGGAACGCATGACCAGGCACGTCACGGCAGGCATTTGCCGCAGCGCCGCCAGGTTTTTGAAAAGCGGTATCACCATGGTCTACCGTTACATCTCCGCCGCCACCAAACGGCCGCTTTTCGATGTGGTAGTCACCAAGCAAAACTGCCCGTTCCTGGATGAGTAACCCCCTTTGTAAAACCTTTTCGGCGACTTTTTTGGCGCTGGTCGTCTCCGCCGGGGCCGCGCCCTGGACTTTCGAGGATGCCGTCAAAAAGAGTTACGACGCCAAAGCATACGATTGGAACGCCCTCAATACCCGCTGGATAAATATGCGGGCCGTAGGCCTGCTGGGACTTGACGCCGCCCTTTTCGGGCAAAACGGCAAGAGTATCCGCCAGGTCGGCGATATGGGGCGATACGAACGATGGGACGTACGCGGCCTACGGCTCGGCGCGGCGGGAACGATCAATTTCGACCATCCATGGATATACCTTTTTTCCATCTCCGTCAATTCCGTCATGCAGGATTACGACAGCGACACGCAGGACGCTATCTCCGTACTGGACGCTTCCGTCAGCCTGCCGCTCTCAAAATATCACGGCCGCCTGCGCATTGGAAAGATGAAGGAACCCGACGGCATGAGCCGTATGATGGGACTGGTCTTTGAACAGGTAATGGAGCGCCCCATGCACGTGGATGCCTTTACCCCTACCCGGGCCGACGGTATTCTCTACAGCGATCTGCTTGCCGAAGGGGAGATGACCCTGCGCCTGGGCGTCTTCAACGATTGGCTCGAAAAGGGGCAGAAAGGTTTTGCCCATAGCGATACCCGTTATGTAGCCCGCATCAGCGGCGTGGCTTACGAGAGCCCGCTAAAAGAGGAGCTTTGGCACCTGGGGGCGGCCTATCGTTACAACGACGCGGCTTCAGGCTCGGTACGCTATAAGGTAGGGCCGGAGTTCTCCTTTTGCGATCCGTGGCTTGACACCGGTGACATACCCGCCCACTCTGCGACGCTTCTGAACCTTGAAAGCAGCTGGCTGGCGGGACCATGGTGGCTAGATGCCGAATACAGCGTTCAGGAAGTCGATGCCCGGACGGCGCGATACCGTTTCGAAGGATGGCACGCCTCGATCAACTGGTTTGTCACCGGTGAGCACCGGGGGTACAACCGCCTGCGGGGTGCCGTGCGACGCGTTCGACCCCTGCGACCCGTTACGGAAGGGGGGTGGGGCGCGCTTGAGCTTTCCGCCCGTTACTCCTATCTCGACCTTCGGGACAACGGTATCGAAGGGGGGAAAATGGGCATCACCTCCCTGGGAGCCATCTGGCATCCGACCCGCCAGACGCAGTTTCACCTGCAATACAGCCGTGTCCGTCTACAGGGTCCCGTTCCCGCCGCGGGGATCGACGATGGCACCAGTCGAACCGATATATTCCAATTTCGTTTCGTATTGCTTATCGACTGAAAGGATCGCCGTTGCATGAGAACCTGACACTTCTGGGTATCGCCCTCGTCATACTGGGATACGGCTACTTCTCCAGACGCCTCGAACGGCTCAATATCAGCGGGCCCATGGTTTTTACCGCTGTCGGCATTCTGCTCTCTCCTCTCGCGTTTGGAAACCGGCCCGTCCATCTTGAAAGCGGGGCGGTCAGGACCTTGGCGGAAGTGGCGCTGATCATCATTCTCTTCGCCGATGCGGCGGGCGTATCGTTACATAGACTCAAGCAATGGAGCCGGTTGCCTTTGCGGCTGCTTTTTGCGGCCCTTCCTCTGACCATACTGATCACCGCGGGTGCCGGAACATACTTTTTTCCGGAAGAGTCCGTTCTCTATCTTCTGCTGCTGGCGCTCATTCTGGCCCCCACTGACGCCGCCTTGGGCAAAGCGGTGGTCACCGATCCCCGGATTCCCGCAAGAATTCGCGATACCGTCAATGTCGAAAGCGGTCTGAACGACGGCATCGTGTTTCCTCTCTTCGTCACGGTTCTTGGGGTCATCGCCGAAGGCGGAGAAGGGCAGGGATGGTTCGGTTATGTGATCAAACAGATACTGTTTGGCGGCCTGTGGGGAGCGGCAGCCGGATACACGGGCGCGAAACTGGCCAACCTGAGCAGGAAACACGACTGGGCGGACGGCCACTATTTCGACCTGATTCCCGTCGCGCTCGCCATCTTCTCATACTATCTCGCCGAGGCGTTTGGAGGCAACGGTTTCATAGCCGCCTATTTCGCGGGACTCTTCGCCGGTAACTACAGTCAGGTTCTAAAAAGACACATTGCCGCCTTTGCCCACAGCGAAGGGGAACTGCTCTCCATGATTATTTTCCTGGTTTTCGGCCTGGTCATCATTCCCGAAGCGGTCGGCGCATGGGATTACAGGGTTCTACTCTTTTCGCTTTTGAGCCTGACGCTTTTTCGCATGGCGCCTGCGGCCCTGTCGCTTATCGGAACGAAAACATCGTGGCAAGAGACCCTTTTTCTCGGATGGTTCGGCCCGAGAGGCGTGGCGTCGGTGTTGTATCTGCTCATTGCCGCCGAGAGCCTCAAGACGCTCCACTCCCATGCCGCGCTTTTCGCGACAGTGGCGTTGACGGTTTTGCTGAGTATCTTTGCCCACGGCCTCAGCGCCCGTCCGTTGGCCGATCGTTTGGGGCAAAAGCCCAAATAGGGTAAAATTGCCCAGACGTAACTACGCCCAAAGGAGTCTTATGGAAATCAAGCGACTCGACACCCCCGGATTCGGCGAAGCCCTCCAACTGGCCATGACAAACGCGCCGCTTGTGCGACATACCGAAACCATAGGATTGTGGGACGCGCTTGGACGGGTAACGGCCGAAGAGATTGTCTGCCGCAAAGATCTGCCGGCATTTGATAACTCCGCCATGGACGGTTTTGCCGTCAAAGCCGGTGATGCCGGCAAAAGGGTGCGGGTCGTCGCCACGATTCTGGCGGGCATGGAGATAGTCCCCTGTCTTGAAGATGGAACGTGTTACAAGATCATGACCGGAGCCAAAGTGCCAGAAGACGCCGATTGTGTCGTTCCCATAGAGAAGTGTCCCGAATTGGGAGAAGATTGGGTACGCCTGCCCGAAACCATCAAAAAGGGTGACAACCTTCGCAAAAGAGGGGAGGAGCAAAAGGTCGGCGCCGTTCTCATTGAAAAAGGGGAATGCCTCACGCCGGCGCATATCGCCATGCTCTCGGCGCAGGGCATTACCGCCGTCAAAGTCTACACCCCCCTCCGTATCGCCGTAGCCAGCAGCGGCAGTGAGCTCAAAGAGCCCTGGGAAGAGGCCGACGCGCGCACCATCTACAACGCCAACGGATTCGGCGTGATCGCCTTTTTGAAACGGGCCGGTTTTTCACCCTCATATATTGGAAGCATTCCCGATGAAAAAGAGGCAACCATCCGTTTTATCGGGGAGCTGAAGGGATACGATGTCATCATTACAACCGGCGGCATCAGCATGGGGGAGGCCGATTACCTGGCCGAAGCATTTGAAGCCAACGGTATGCAAGCCCCCCTTTTTCACGGCGTCAACGTCAAACCGGGCCGTCCCACCATGATGGGGTTGATGGGTCAAACTTTTGTCATGGCCATGCCCGGCAATCCGCTGACCACACTGTTGAACCTCTTTTTGCTCTCCATTCCGGTTCTAAACAAAATGCAGGGAAACAGGCATCCTTATTACCCCTATGTCACGGTTCAAAACGCCGCGCCTTTCAAAGCCAAGCCCACCCGGGCCAACCTGGTGCTCGGAAAGCTGATAGACGGAAAATTCCACGCCGTGCGCAACAACAAAGTGGGATCGGGTATGCTCACCCCGCTGATGGAAGCCGATTGCGTGGCGGTTTTCGAAGCAGGGCGGAAGATGCCCGAAGCGGGGGAGGATATCAAGGTCATATTGTTTGATATAAAACCGTCTTCCGAACTCAACGACGCCTACAATATCCCCTGACGATGGAGACGGACCTCTTTCAAAAGCGCCGGGCCGGTATTTTACTGCATCCAACCTCCCTTCCCGGCCCTTACGGCATAGGCTCTTTCGGGCGGTGGGCCTACCGCTGGATCGACCGGTTGCATGAGAGCGGGGTAGGGATATGGCAGGTGTTACCCCTTGGGCCTACCGGCTTTGGCGACTCTCCCTACCAGTGCTACTCCGCTTTCGCGGGCAACCCGCTGCTGATCGACCTGCCTCTGCTGGAAGAGGAGGGGTTTATTTGCGAAAACCTTCACGGATCGCGTGACGATTTCGAGGAAGAGCGGGTCGATTTCGAACGGGTACGCGCCTACAAACTGCCTCTGCTTTTTCAGGCGTACCGAACCATGCGCCGAAACGGCCTTTTGCGGGAAGCGTTTGAGACATTTTGCGCCAAAGAGTCCCACTGGTTGGACGACTATGCGCTCTTCATGGCTCTCAAGGAGCGTCACGGTGGCAGGGCGTGGCAGAGTTGGGAACCGGCGTTGGCCCGCCGGGATCCCGATGCCCTGAAAGCTTTTGCGTCCGCCCACACGGAAGCTGTGGATCGTTGGCGTTTTTGGCAGTTTCTTTTTGAAAGGCAATGGCAAAATCTCAGGTCTTACGCCCGTTTGAAAGGGGTAGAGATCGTAGGGGATATGCCCATCTATGTCGCTGAGGACAGCAGCGATGTCTGGGCCGCTTCCCATCTTTTTGAACTGGATGATCACGGTTATCCCCGCCGGGTCGCCGGTGTACCCCCCGACGCGTTCAGCGCCACGGGCCAACGCTGGGGCAATCCGCTTTATGCGTGGGACGCCATGGCGAAAGAGGGGTATGCATGGTGGCGTCGGCGCATGGCCCGCGCCCTGAGTCTTTACGACCATGTCCGCATCGACCATTTCAGAGGATTCGAATCCTACTGGGCCATTTCCGCCGAAGCGGAAACGGCGGCGGACGGAGAATGGGTCAAAGGGCCGGGGAAAGCCTTTTTCGACCGACTTGGCGAAGATCTCGGCCCCATGCCGCTCATTGCCGAAGACCTCGGCATCATAACCGACGAAGTCACCCGACTTCGTGAATCTTTACGGATGCCCGGTATGAAAAT
>JAADEJ010000045.1 GCA_013153475.1 Campylobacterota bacterium | reverse complement strand
CCACTTTGGCCACCTCTTCGGCCACGAAGCATTTGACGGGGGTTTGGAAGGTCGGTTTTTTGGGTACGACGGCTTTGGTGAAGCCGAGTGTGTGGGCCTCTTTAAGGCGCTGTTCGAGCTGGGAGACCTCCCTGATGTCGCCAATCAGGCTCACTTCGCCCAAAAAGAGGCTCTCATCACTCAGCGGGCGGTTGCGAAAAGAGCTGATGATGGCGGCGATGATGGCCAGGTCGGCGGCGGGCTCTACAATGCGGATGCCCCCGGCGATGTTGACGAAGACATCGTACTGGGCAAAGGGAAGATCGAGCTTTTTTTCCAGCAGTGCCAACAGCATGGTCAGGCGGTTGGCGTCAAAGCCGGTGGCGGAGCGTTTGGGGTGGCCGTAGCCGCTTTCGCTCACCAACGCCTGCACTTCAATCACCAGCGGGCGGGAGCCCTCCATGATGACGGTGACGGCACTGCCGGCCTTGGGTCTGCCCCGGCTGAAGAATTTGGCGGCGATGTTTTTGGCGCTGGCAAGCCCCTGGGGTGTCATCTCGAAAATCCCCACCTCGCTGGTGGAGCCGAAGCGGTTTTTAAAGGCCCTCAGCATTCGGATCTCCCGCGAGGCGTCCCCTTCAAAATAGAGCACGGTATCGACCATATGCTCCAGCACCCGCGGGCCGGCAATAGCGCCCTCCTTGGTGATGTGGCCGATAATAAAGACGGGAATCTGCCTCTCCTTGGCCAGGCGCATCAGCTCAAAGGTAATGGCCCGCACCTGCGTCACACTGCCGGGAGCGGAAGGGATCTCTTCGGAGTAGAGTGTTTGGATGGAGTCGATAATGAGCAGGTCGTAACGGCCCGCTTCCACTTCGCCCTTGATGGCTTCCAGGCGAATCTCCCCCAGCAGGTAGAGGTTTTCGTTACCGGCGCCGAGACGGTCGGCCCGCATCTTGATCTGGCCGTCCGACTCTTCGCCGCTGACATAGAGCACCCGTTTGCCCGCGTGGGCCAGGTTGCCGCCGATTTTGAGCAAAAGCGTCGATTTGCCGATACCCGGGCTTCCGCCTATAAGCACCAAAGAGCCCGGCACAATGCCACCGCCAAGCACCAGGTCCAGCTCCCTGTCGCCGCTGGAAAAGCGGGTGACTTTGTCGGCCTCGACCTCCGTGATGGGGCGGGCCTTGGCCCGGGCGGGCGCGGCGGTTTTGGCCAGCGCCTTTTGTTGCTCGGCGCTTAGCTCTACAAAACTCTCCCACGCCCCGCAGTTGGGGCATTTTCCCATCCAGCGGGGGCTTTGCATACCGCAGGCCTGACACTCAAAAAGGCTCTTTTTTTTGGCCATGCGCTACTCCGCCAGCAGGCGGGTGTCGTAGCTTTTGAGTACGTGACCCTCCTTGGCCAGTATCTCAAACCTGTCGCCCAGGGTATTGACCTGAATACGGTAGGTTTCGCCCGTGCTCCGCTCGGTGACAAAGTGTTTGGAGAGCAGGTCAAACCCGTCGGCGTCCAGCAGGGCTTCGAGTTTGGCGCGCTGGGCGTCGGTGAGGTTGTGGGCGTCGACGCCGTGGGGCGCCTCCTGGGTCTGCTCGACGTAGATGGCGTCCAAAATGGTGTTGACAAAGGCGGACGCGTCAAAGGGAATGAGGTCTTCGGCCTTTTCGCCCACGCCCACGTAGTAGATGGGCAGTTTCAGCTCGTCGGCGATGCTAAAGAGCGCGCCCCCCTTGGCGGTGCCGTCAAGCTTGGTGATGATGATGCCGTCAATGTCGATCATCTCTTTAAAGGCCTTGGCCTGGTTGACGGCGCTGGTGCCCTGGGTGCCGTCAAGAATAAGGATTTTGCGATGCGGCGCGCCTTCGTAGGCCTTGTGGCAGACCCGCACGATCTTCTTGAGCTCTTCGGAGAGGTTCTTTTGGGTGTGCAGGCGACCGGCGGTATCAATAATGACCCGCTCAAACCCTTTGGCTTTGGCGGAGCTGATGGCGTCAAACGCCACCGCCGAGGGGTCGTGGCCCTGCTTGGTGTAGACAATGGGCACATCCAGCCGCTCGGCCCAGCTTTTGAGCTGTTCGATGGCGGCGGCCCGGAAGGTGTCGGAAGCACCCAGCAGGACTCTTAGGCCCTCATTTTTGTAACGTTGGGCCAGCTTGGCGATGGTGGTGGTCTTGCCCGCGCCGTTGACCCCGACGATCAGCTCCACGAAGGGCCTCTCGTCTGCCGGCTCAATGCGGGGGACGTCGTAGGTGAAGGTGGAAACCAGCGTGTTGTAAAGCTGGAGCCGGGTCACCTGTTCGGGCAGGGAGTCGATGACGCGTTCAACCAGCTCATAGGCCACGTCGGCTTCAAGCAGAAGGTCTTCAAGCTCCTCTTTGCTCACCTTCTCCCGTTTGACGGGGGCGCTCTCCTCGATACGCTCGACTGTTTTTTTCAACCCCTTTTTGAAAAAGGAGAACATCACTTCACCTCCCTAAGCGCCTCTTTGATGTCGCTTTCAATCATCTCTTCGGGCACCAGCCCCACGTAGTGGCGGAAATATTTGCCTTTGACAAAGAGCACCATAAACGGAATGGTGAAGTTTTTGGGCTGGTGCAACAGCTCCATCACCCGGTTGGCAAAAAGCATATTGTCAGGGGCGTTGGAGACAAAGTAGTTGATGCCGTGGCCCTCGATAAAGCGTTTGAGTTCGGCCGGGTGTTTGCTCTCTACCAGCACCCCCATAATCTTGAGTTTTTCGGGATATTTTTTTTGAAGGTCGGCCAGGTGGGGAATCTCGGCCCGGCAGGGGGGGCACCAGGTGGCGAAAAAGTCAATCAGCACCGCCGGTTCGCTGACGTTGAAGTCGACCCCCTCATCCGTCACCTCGGCCGTGACGGCCTGGGTGTCGCTTTTGAGCGTAAAACGGCTGGGAAGAACAGCGGTAGCCGGTTTTTCGGCGGTTTTGGCGCCGTTTTGGGGGCGTTCTTTGTCGCCGCAACCGATAAAAAGGGCACCGCAAACCATGAGCGGGACAAAAAGCTTGGGTAGGACGCGCATGAAAAAACCTTTTGTTAAAATAGGGGCATTATAAAGAAACGGGGCTTAAAAGTTGGACAAAAAGAGCTTTAGGAAAATGTGTCGCCAAAAGGTTGAGAAAGCGCTCAAAACCGGTCGGCTGACACGGCGGGCGAAAGTGATCGCGAAACTTTGCTATTTTATAAAAAAAAATAATCCAAAATCTATTTTGCTCTATATGCCGATGGGCCATGAACCCGACATCCGACGGCTTTTTCAGACGTTGCGTAAACGTGTGAAAGTGTATGTGCCGTTTATGGAAGGAGAAAGTTTCCGGCTGGTACAATACAGATTGCCGTTACAGAAAAAAAAGTACGGCATTTTGGAACCGAACGTATCACATTTTTATCTGCCGAAAATTGAGATGGCGGTGGTGCCCGTTCTGGGGGTGGACGGGCGTTTTCGCCGCGTGGGATTCGGAAAAGGTATGTATGACAGATTTTTCGCCACCCTGCCCAAAAGACCCGTTACCGTTTTTGTCGAGGCCGTCAGGTGCCTGAGCAGAGAGAAATTAACCGACGATTACGACATTGAGGCAGATATATACATCACCCCCGAAGAGATCAGAGTAAGAGGAAAACGGTATGTTGTCAGAACTCGTTACGGGAGGTGCGGCGGCCGTCGTTAGCGCGGCGGCGGCGTTTTTTGTGACCCGCAAAATCGACGCCTCCAAATATGATATTTATGTCGAGCAGGCCAAAGCCAAGGCCCGGGCCATTGAGCATGAGGCGGAAGTGACCTTGCAAAACGCCCGGCTGAAGGTCAAGGAGGCGGAGCTTGAGGCCAAGCGCAAGTATGAGGAGGAGCTGGAGAAGCTCAACGCCGAGTTTGACGCCCGGCTTTCCCAGCTGGAGAAGCGCGAGGAGCAGTTGGCCCGTCGCCTGGAAGAAGAGTTGGCCGACGTGGCTTCCGAGAAGGAGGCGCTTAAAAAAGAGAAAGAGGCCATTGCCCTGGCCCAGGCCCGCCTGGAAGAGCTGAAAGAGCGCTACGAAGCCAAGCGGGAAGAGGCGCTGAAAGTGTTAGAGAGAGCTTCGGGCCTGACCGAAGCGGAAGCCAGGGAGCTGGTGCTAAAACAGGTGGAAGAGGACGCGCGGGCCGAGATTGCCCACATTGTGCGCCGTTACGAGACCGAGGCCAAAAACGAGGCCAAACGGCGGGCCAACTACATTCTGGCCCAGGCGACAACCCGCTACGCCGGGGAGTTTGCCGCCGAACGGCTTATTAACGTGGTGCATCTGCCCGACGACGAGCTCAAAGGGCGCATCATCGGCAAAGAGGGGCGCAATATCAAGACCCTGGAGATGCTGTTGGGCGTCGATATCATCATTGACGACACGCCGGGGGCTATTATTCTGAGCAGTTTCAACCTCTACCGCCGGGCTATCGCCACCCGCACCATTGAGCTGTTGATCGAGGATGGGCGCATTCAGCCCGCGCGCATCGAGGAGATTTACGAAAAGGTCAGCGAAGAGTTTGAGCAGATGGTGCAGGAAGAGGGCGAGCGCATTGTGACAGACCTGGGCCTTTCGCCCATGCACCCGGAGCTGATGAAGCTCATTGGCCGCCTGCGCTACAGGGCGAGTTACGGACAAAACGCCCTGGGGCACTCCCTGGAGGTGGCCCACCTGGCCGGCATTATGGCCGCCGAGATGGGCGGCGACGAGACCCTGGCCAAACGGGCGGGTATTTTGCACGACATCGGCAAGGCGCTGACGCATGAGTACCAGGGAAGCCATGTGGACCTGGGGGCGGAGGTGTGCCGGCGCTATAAGGAAGACCCGGTGGTTGTCAACGCCATCTTCGCCCACCACGGCCATGAGGAACCCGAAACGGTGGAAGCCGCCGCCGTCTGCGCCGCCGACACGCTTTCCGCCGCCCGCCCCGGCGCGAGGCGGGAGGTGCTGGAGAGCTTTCTTAAGCGGGTCAAGGCCGTCGAGGAGATCGCCGAGGCCAAGCCGGGCGTTCATCACGCCTACGCCATCAACGCCGGGCGGGAGGTGCGCGTCATTGTCAACGCCGACCTGGTCAACGACGACGAAGCCGTCCTTCTTTCCAAAGAGATCGCCGAAGAGATCGAAAAGGCGGTGCAATACCCGGGAGAGATCAAGGTAAATGTTATCCGGGAGACCCGGGCGATACAGTACGCCAGATAAAAAGCCTTTTCGATCAAAGGCGCAAGGCGCCGCGGGCCCGCTGCCGAAGCGGACTTAGTGGGAGAAGCGTTAAGCAGATGAGAACTGCTTCTCATCTGTAGCTTCGCACGACGGCACCATGTTTGTAAGAACGGTGCCATGTCCGACCAGCGTAGCCGACGGGGCTTGGCCCCGGCGGCGTATTTTGCCAAAGGCAAAGAGGCAGTCAAAAGGCGGTGCAATACCCGGGAGAGATCAAGGTAAATGTCATCCGTGAGACCCGGGCGATACAGTACGCCAGATAAAAAGCCTTTTCGACCGAAGGCGCAAAGCGCCCCGGGTCTTTTGGCCGGTTTTGCGTCACTTTGTCACTTTTCTTCTTTCTTTTCTTCCCGTCACCCCACTATTTTGCCAAAATAAGCGCCTTTACAACCAATTTACTATACAATGCGCCCTAATATTGCCACGCAAGGAGTGAACATGGCAGGGGAAGTCAAAGCCTATTTTCGCCGGGAAGAGCGTTATGAGGGGCTGCAACTGGTTTTCAAGGAGCATCCCGAAGCCAGAGAAAAAGTGATTCAGGCCATTGAAGAGACCAAAAAAGAGACCGGTTGCAATCCGGCGGTTTTTGAGAACAGTGAAAAAGCGGGGGAAGAGCCTTACGCTTATTACGTGGAGTTTAACGACGACTACGACAAAGACGGCGGGGAGTTTTTTGAGGTATTGCTGAAAAAATTGGGAATCGATCACTGCGAAGAGTGATCGGATTCCTTGTTATCGGCAAATTCGGGTGACTCTTCATCATTGACATCGGAGTCATCATAGGGATCCAGATGAATATTGATGAGCCAGTCGGCGTTGGGGTCGATGGCTTTGATCTTCTCTTCTACCGCATCGGCGATCCGGTGCGCTTCCAGCAGTGACATTTCGGGGTTGAATACCAGGTGCACGTCCACGAAGCGGTCGTTGCCCGCCTGCCGGGTTTTGAGCCAGTGGTAGTCGGTCACTTTGGGTTCGCTCTGAATGGCTTGCACGATCTTTTGCACAATCTCCTCATCCATCGCCACGTCCAGCAACATCAACACGCCCTCTTCAATCAGCTCGTAAGCCGAGTAGATAATATAGACGGCAATGGCCACGCCCAGCAGGCCGTCAATGAGGTAAAAGCCGGTAAAGTGAATCACCGCCAGCGCCACCAGAATGGCGCCGTTGCTGAAAAGGTCGGTTTTGTAGTGCAGGGCGTCGGATTTGATAACCATGTTGTCGGTGGCTTTGGCGACCCGGTTCAGGTAGGCCACCAGCGCGCCGGTGAGCGCAATAGAGAGAAACATCACGCCCAGCGAAGCGCCCATATACTCGATGGGCTGGGGGTGTAAAATCTTTTTAATGGCTTCATACCCGATAAACAACCCCGACATCGTAATCACCACTCCCTCAATCACCGCGGCGATGGCTTCCACTTTTCCCAAGCCGTAGTTGAACTTCTCATTGGCCGGCTTTTCGGCGTTGGAGACGGCAAAATAGTTAAAGAGCGAAACCGCCAGGTCAAGCCCCGAATCGATGGCCGAAGCCAAAACGGAGACCGATCCGCTCACAATGCCGACAATGAGCTTGACAATCACCAGCGTGGTGGCGACGGTAGAGCTGACGACAGTGGCGCGTTTTTGCATGGTCATGGCGAAACTCCGGAAAAAATTTTTCGGATTTTATCCAAATTCAACTATAATCTGCTTTATGGATTTGCAAGCGATCATCAAAGCCCGTGAAAGCTGGCTGAATTGGAAAAACATTCATCCGCTTCGCGCGGTTCTATCCGAATTGCCCGATATACCCGATGCCGAGCTCATACTTGGCGATACGGTCACTCTGCGCAGTGAAATGGCCGATAGCAAGGCACGTGCAGCCGTTACGCGGGCCGCGCGCATGATGAAACCGTGGCGCAAAGGGCCGTTCGATCTTTTTGGCACCTACATTGACAGCGAGTGGCGCAGTGACAAAAAGTTCAACCTCCTGGCGCCTTTTATGGACCTGGAGGGCAAAACGGTGGCCGATGTGGGGTGCAACAACGGCTACTATATGTTCAGGATGTTGGAACAAAACCCCAAAAGCGTGTTGGGGGTAGACCCTTCGCCCCTTTTTAAAACCCAGTTTGATCTTATCAACCGCTACGCCCAGGCCCCCCATCTGCGTTACGAGATGCTGGGCATTGAGCACATGGCGGGTTTTGAGCAGACTTTCGATACCCTCTTTTGCTTAGGGGTGCTCTACCATCGAAGCGACCCCATCACCGCGCTTAAATCGCTGAAGAGCGCTTTGAAACGGGGCGGGGAGCTTTTTTTGGACACCTTTTACATAGAAGGGGACGCGCCGGTGTGCCTGGTGCCCGAGTCAACCTACTCCAAAATCCCCAATATCCATTTCATCCCAACCGTCACGTCGCTGGAGTACTGGTGCAAACGGGCGGGATTTGAAAAGTTTGAGGTATTGGCGACGGTACGTACCGGGCCGCAGGAACAACGCAAAACCGACTGGATAGAGGGGCAGAGCCTGGCCGATTTTCTCGATCCGAAGAATCCGGAGAGAACGGTGGAGGGGTATCCCGCTCCAAGACGGGTTTATATAAAAACATATAGGAAATAGCATGGCCAAAGAGAAAGAGAAACAGCAGACCGACGAACTGAACGATTATGAAAACCAAAAGAGTGTCGCGCTCAAGACCCACCAGCGTATTAACCAGGAGCTTTGCGGTAGGTTACTGGAACTGCGCTCCGGCTACGCCAAGGTGGAGCTGGACACCACCCGGGAGATGACGGTGGACGAGATGGGCCTGGTGCACGGGGGCTTTACCTTCGCCGCGGCCGACTTTGCCGCCATGGCGGCGGTGAACGACCCCAACGTGGTGCTGGTAAGCTCCCAGTGCCGCTTTCTGGCGCCCGTGAAGGTGGGAGACAGGGTGGTGTTTGAGGCCAAGGAGCTGTATAAAGAGACCAAAAAGCGCACCGTCTACGTGACCGGCTATTATGAGGAGATCAAGGTCTTTGAGGGGGAGTTCATGGCGGTGGTGCTGGACCGCCACGTCCTTAAACTCAAGCTGGTCAAGGACGAGGAGTAGGGTTAGAGGGCATTCAGCCAGTAGGGAATGACGCGCTTTTCCGCCGAAAGGGTGGTTTGTGGGCCGTGGCCGGGGTAGAGCGTGGGGTTGCCCGGGTACGCCATCGCCTTCTGGAGGCTTTGGCGCATGGCCTGGGGGTCGGAATAGGGAAAATCAACCCGCCCGATGGAGCCTTGAAACAGAAAGTCGCCGCTAAACCAGGCATCATCTACGGCAATGGCGCTACAGCCCGGCGTGTGGCCGGGAAAGTGCAAAAAGGTTATATCCAGCCCCGCGATTCGCAGGGTCTGATCCGGCTCGACGGCGTAGTCGGCTCTGCTTGGCGGGGTACCCTGGCCGAAAGGGTCGTCTGTAAGCATGAAAACGTCGTCTTTGGGGCAATAGATAGGAATATCGAGCGCTTTTTGCAAGTCGGCATTGCTCCAGACGTGGTCGAAGTGGCCGTGGGTGTTGAGAATGGCCACCGGCTCTTTGACCTGTGAAAGCACCCATGCCGCGGCGTCTACGCCCGGGTCTATGATAATCTCCCGTCCCTCGTGGGAGAGGATGTAGCAATTGGTCTGATAGGGGCCCATGGGGCGGGCGGTGATTTGCATGATATAATCCCCCTTATGGAATTTTTCACAACCGTTTGGCAGGCCCTTCGCGAGAGCGATCCGCAGGAAAAAGGGCGTTTGGTAGAGAGATTGTACACCAATTTGGCGCAAGATCGCTTCACTTTTGCGCATGAAGAGCCGGTTTTGGAAGCCCAAACCCCTTCATACGCGCAGATTGCGACGGTGGTGCGCCCCCGAGACGTGCCCAAACGCAAGCACTTCGACAACCCCGAAGGGCAGGGGGTGCTGCTGCACGCCATTGCCCATATTGAGTACAGCGCCATAGACCTGGCGTTGGATGCGGCCTACCGGTTTCGACATCTGCCGAAGGCGTTTTACATGGACTGGATCGAGGTGGCCCACGATGAGGTGCGCCATTTTGAGATGCTGGCGGAACTGATGGAGAAGGTGGGGGTGCGTTACGGTGACTACGCGGTGCACAGCGCCCTGTTTGACGCGGGCCAAAAAACCGCCGGCAGCCTGCTGGAGCGGATGGCGGTGGTGCCCCGCTATTTGGAGGCGGCGGGCCTGGATGCCAACCCCCGCATTATGCAAAAACTTCGCCGCTACCCCCAAACCCCGATGATTGAGGCCATTGTGGAGGCGCTGGAGGTGATTTTGGAAGAGGAAGTGGACCATGTGCGCAAAGGGGATCGGTGGTTCAAGTACGCCTGCCGCGAAGCCGGGGTGGAGGAGGATGTCTATTTTGAGATTATCGAGCGCTACTACCCCGGGCTGGAGGGCAAAAACCTCACCCTCAACGTCTCCGCCCGCCGCCGGGCCGGGTTTGCCTGCGACGAGCTTAAGCGCATGGGGGCCAAGGAGTGTGAGTAGCTTTGCTTAATAAACTCCATTAAATGTAAAAGCTTCCGTTTAGCTTGTTTTCAGTAAAATTGGTAAACTACTGCAAGGAGCGCCTGTGGCACGAGAGATTCCTTTTTTCAAACCGGAGATCGGTACGGCCGAGCGTGAGGCTATTGAGCGTGTGTTGAATCTGGAAGATGAAGACACCATTGCCCTGCTGGAGCAGGCCTTTGTGGAAAAAACCGGCGCCGGCCACGCCGTCTCGACCAACAGCGGCACCTCCGCCCTGCACCTGGCCATGTGCGCCATGGACCTGAAGCGGGGCGACAAGATTATCTGTTCGGTCAACGCGTTCCCGTCGGTGCCGGAGGTGGTGCGCCACTTTGACGCCGAGCCCATCTTTGTGGATATTGACGGCGAAGACTTTAACATGGATCTGGACGCTTTGGAGAAGGTGTTGGAAGCCAACAGTTCCAAAAAGCTCAAAGGGGCCATTGTCAACCATGTGGGCGGCCAGCCCACCGACCTGAAGCGCCTTTACGAGATCGCCGAGCGCTATAAAATCCGCATTGTCGAAGACGCTTCCGACGCCATGGGCGCCACCTACGAGGGCAAACCCATAGGCGCCACGGGGGCCGACATTACCTGCTTTAGCTTCTCGCCCCACATGAAGCATTCGGTGGTCAACGCCGGTATGCTCTTGTGCGAGGATGAGACGCTGTACGAGCGGGCCACACTGCTTCGCAACCACGCCATCAAAAGCGACGGGTGGGACAAATACGGCAACCTGGAGTATATTTACGACGTGGTGGACATTGGTTGTAAATATGATGTCAGCGTGCTGGACGCCGCCTATGCCCTGGCCCAGTACCGGCGCGTGGACAAGATGATAGCGCGCCGAAAGGAGATCGCCGCCATCTACGACAAAGAGCTGGCGGGGGTTGACCACGTGACACTGCCGGTTAAAAAGCGTGAGCACAGCTACCAGCTCTATATCATCCGTATTGACCGCAACCGTGACGGCTTTGCCCGGGCGCTGAAGGAGAAGGGGGTTCATACGGGCCTGCACTACATTCCCCTGCACCTGATGAGCTACTACAAGCAAAAGTACGGCCTGCGGGTCAACGACTTCCAGCAGGCGCTTCAAACCTACCAGCAGGTGCTTTCCTTGCCCATCTACCACAACATGAGCGACGATGAGGTCGCCTATGTGTGCGAGGCGGTCAAAGAGGTCGCCAAGGCCCACATCTAAGCCCCTTTGGGGCTTTCGGCCTCATGAACTTTCTTGTTGCCTTTTTTGAAAACCTCTTTTACCGTCCCCGGTGGTACCATTGGGTTGTCGCCTTTTTGTTGCTCCCTTTTTCTTTGCTTTACGGCTGGGTGATGCGGCTGAGGCGTGCGCTGGCAAAGCTCAAAGATTTGGGCCTGCCGGTGGTGAGCGTGGGCAATCTCAAGGTGGGCGGTAGCGGCAAAACCCCCGTGACTATCGCGCTGGCAAAGCGCTACGAGAAGCCGGCGGTGGTGCTAAGAGGCTACGGCAGACAGAGCCGCGGGCTTGTGGTAGTAAGCGAATGGGGGCGGGTGATGGCAGATGTCTACCAAAGCGGCGACGAGGCGATGGAGCTGGCCCGCGCCCTGCCCAAAGCCACGGTGATCGTGGCCGAAAAAAGAGAAGAGGGCATTGCCAAAGCCAGGACGTTGGGGGCCGAGGCGGTCTTTTTGGATGACGGCTTTTCCAAGGTGGGGATTAAAAAGTTTGATATTCTCCTTTGCGCCGAGCGCTTGCCCAACCGCCTGGTTCTGCCCGCCGGGCCGCTGAGGGAGTTTTACGCCACGCGCGAACGGGCCGACCTGCGGCTGGTGGAGGGGCGGGACTTTACCCGTCAAGTGACCTGCGTGGGGTGCGAAGGGGCGCTTTTGCTGGTGACCGCCGTGGCCGATCCTTCGCGGCTGGAGCCTTTTTTGCCCAAAGATCGGATTGCGGGACGGCTGGTCTTGCCCGATCACGCCTGGTTTGAAAGGGCGCAGGTGGAAGAGGCCATGAAACGAAGCGGCGCCCAAAAGATACTGGCCACCCGCAAAGACGCCGTGAAGCTGGAGGCGCTGGGGTTTGAGCCCGCGCTTTTGGCGCTTGAAATAGAGCTGAGCGAAGCAGCGCACGAGCGGATACGCGCCTACATAACAGGCTATAATAGCGCAAGCAAAACGCAGGAGAGAGCATGAAAAAGAAGATGCAGGTAGTACAGACTCTGCTGGATACACTGCCCTTTATCCGCAAATTCGCGGGCAAGATCATCGTGGTCAAATATGGCGGCGCGGCGCAGGTGAAAGAGGAGCTCAAACAGAGCTTCGCGCAGGATATCGTGCTGATGCACCTGGTGGG
>JAADEJ010000097.1 GCA_013153475.1 Campylobacterota bacterium | reverse complement strand
GGCGCGTCGCGGCGGATCAGCAGGGCCAGGGTGCCGGCGTTTTTGACGGCGGCGTGGAGTTTGGGCAAAACCTCCTTAGCTTGCGCCTCCCACTGTGTGGGTTTGAGGGCGACAAAGATATTTTCATACTGTTTGGCGTGGCGGTTGTAGCGGGGTGCGTCAAGGCGCATGGGCAATATTTTGCACTCCGGGTGGGGGTTGGGTAGGTTTATCTCACCGCCGACGGTGCGGATTCCGAGCTCAAACCCTTTTTGGGCGGTAAAATCATGGAGTGTCTCGTGCAGGTTGGTGCCCCCGTCGGTGATGAGCATAATGCGCTGGTAGGGGTAGTGGGGCGAGATGAGATGGGTTAACTGTTCAGCCTCCTGGGGCGGGAGTCGTAGCATCAGGCCTCCTCGTAATCGGCAAGTTTTTGGATGATTTTATCATGGTTTTTCCCGTTGGAGGCGACAATCACCGGATCGCCCAGGCGGTAGGGCTCTCCCCGCCAGTCGCTGACACGTCCGCCGGCTTCTTCCACCAGCAAAATACCCGCCGCCACGTCCCACGGCTTGAGGTTGCACTCATAAAAGCCGTCATAAATCCCGCGAGCGACATAGCAAAGGTCAAGCGCCGCCGAGCCCAGGCGTCGAATATCCTGGGTGTGGGGCAAAAGATTTGCCATGCTTTGCAATACCCACCGGTAGTCGCGACCCTTGTTGACCTTGGTATAGGGAAAACCGGTGGCCAGGAGGCTTTGTTGCAAGTCGGCGGTGTCGCTGACGGCCAGTCGTTGGCCGTTTAGAAAAGCCCCGGCCCCTTTTTGGGCCACAAAGAGCTCATCAAGCACCGGGTTGTAAACCGCCGCCGCAATCGGGGTATTCTCTTCCCAAATTCCCAGCGAGATGGCGCAAAAGGGGATGGTGTGCACAAAGTTGGTGGTGCCGTCGATGGGATCGAGGTAGATCGCCTTTTGGGGCCGCTTTTCGGCGTCGCCGCTCTCTTCGCCCACCACTTGGTATTTTGGAAAAAGTTCGCCAAGACGCTTGATTAAACGCTCTTCTATGGCCACATCGTACTGGGTTACCAGGTCAACCGTGCCTTTGTGGCGCACCTCTTTGGGGGCGCGGTACCCTTTTAAAAAGAGCTCCCCGGCCTCCCGCAGGGCCTCTTCCAGTCGCTTGATCACGGTGTCGTCCTTTTTTTGATAAAATTACGCATTTTAAAACCTTACCCTCCCATCCCTTTATTTTTTGACGGGAGCGCGTGAAAGCCAAAAGATTAAAGTTTTTTCTATGATACCCAATACCGATCTCTATCACAAAGCCCTGCGCCTGACAGCATGGGCCCATTACGGACAGGTGACCAAATTCGGCGATCCGTATGTCACCCACCCGGTGGCCGCCTCTTACGAAATTTTGGCCGCCCGGATGGCCGGTGAGGTGTTTGACACCGACCTGGCCGTGGTGTGCGCTTTGCTTCACGACGTGGTGGAAAAGAGCGATGTGAGCCTTAAAGCCATCAAAAAAGATTTCGGCAAAAAGGTGGCGGCGGGGGTGGCGGCCATGACCAAAAACGAAGAGCTGCCCGAAAGCGAGCAGTTGCGCGATTCGCTGGTTCGCATTCTTGAACAGCCCGAAGAGATCGCCGTGGCCAAACTGGCCGACCGCGTCAGCAGTATGTTGCCGCCCGACGAGGATTGGCCTAAAGAGAAGATTCAGACCATTCTGGAAAACGCCGTGATGATTTTGCAGATGCTGGGAGAGACCTCCGACTACCTGGCTGACCGGCTGGAGAAGCGGATTGCCCTTTACCGGCAGACACTGGAGAGCAGACCATGAGAAACCAGCCCAAATACGCCTTTTTCAAAAATACCCGCTACGCGCTGGAGGGTTTTTTGGAGGTGTTGAAAAACGAGACCTCCTTTAAAATCGAGATGACGATCTTTTTGGCGGTGTGGGCGCTTTTGCCCTTTCTTGCCCTGCCGTTGTGGGCCAAGGCCGTTTTGGGGCTTTCACTTCTTTTGGTGGTGATCGCCGAGCTGGCCAACAGCGCCGTGGAGCGGGTGGTGGACTTGGTGACCAAAGAGTATCACCCCCTGGCCAAACAGGCCAAAGACGCGGGGGCGGCGATGGTGATGGCCTCTATTGTTTTGACGGTCGGGATTTGGCTGGTGACGCTTTACTATCTTTGGGCATAAATTTCAGCTCTTCGTGCATCTTTTGCATTTTCGCCTTGATCACCTCGGGCCTGGTGATCATCATGTAGCCTTTGTAACCGGTAAAGATGCCAAACAGCATCACGATCACCGCGGCTATTTTGATGACAAGCTGGCGGTAGGATGAGCTTTTGATCAGCGAGGAGAAGATTCCCACTCCCATCATGGCCGGAATAGTCGCTACGCCAAAGACCGCCATCACAATAGCCCCTTTGAGCGCGGAGCCCGCCACAATGGCGGCGGTAGCGAAAAAGTAGACCAGGCCGCAGGGGATAAAGCCGTTGAGCATCCCCATCCAGTAGAAGCTTGGCAGGTCTTTGCTGTGGATGACGGCCCGAAAGAGGCGTCCGAACCATCCGCTTTGCGCAATAGAGGACTCAATGGAGTTAAGAAACTTGATCTTGCCCACCAAAGAGAGGCCGATCAGCACCATCAAAACGCCCACCATCATAAAAAGCGTCCCCTTGGCGCTCAGGCTAAAGCCGACTTTCTGCCCCAAAAACCCGAAAATCGCCCCAATCACCATATAACTGCTCACCCTGCCCAACGAGTAGAGCAGGTGGGCGATCATCTGGCGGGTTTTACTCCAGCGCTCATCGACCTTGGCGGCGGTGTAGGCCAACACGAAGCCGCCGCACATTCCGATGCAGTGCCCCACCGATCCAAGCAGTGCCACCACAAAAATGGTTCCAAGTTCCACGTTTCCCATCATTTTCCCTTATGAGACAAATAAAACGGATCAATTATACCAAACAATCGCTACTCCAGTACCAGTTCCAGCCGGTGGCGGTAAGTCGAAACCCTGACATTTTTCAAGGTCACGTGCGTGCCGTTGCGCGGCCTTTTGCGTTTGTCTTTGACGTAAAGTTTGATCTTTTTCCCCTTACCGTAGTAGAGGTAGCCTCGGCGGTAGATGCCGCTAATGGATGCCAGCACCTCGTTGGGGCGGAGGGTATCGCTTTGGGTAAGCAGAGGCGTCATAGCCGTGGGGCCCAGATCTTTTTCAACCCGCAGGCGGGTAATCTCCCTTAGCCCCTTGTAATCGTAGAGTTTGCGAATTTGCAAAGTATAAGCGTGCCCTTTTTTGAGCCTTTTGATATCTTTATAGACCAGTATCCCCCGTCCCTTCGGCTCTTTGATAATGGCGACCCGTCCCTTTTTGTAGATGACGACCGCTTTGGGGATGGTAATATTCACCCAGCCGACGGGTTGGGTGTAAAGATCGGCGATGCGCAGGGTTTGAAGCGACGTGGGTTTTGGCGCCGTAAGAGGAGCGTGGCTCTCTTTTTGTTTGGGGCGGTAGGGGGCGGTTGTAAAAAGGGCGTAGATGGGCAGGTGGTCGGAGTAGCCTTTGCCCAGGTGTTTGCCCCGCCGGTGTTTGGCCCTTTGCCAGCGGAAAATGGCCTCTTTGGGGGTAAAGAGGTAGCGGGGTTTGAAAACCTTGAAACTTTTGTCTTTGTAGTTGATGCCCTGTTTGTCAAACAAAGAGGCGGACAGGAGGATATGGTCAAGCGCCGTTTTGTGGCCGTAGAAGTTGTGGCTCCATCTGCGCTGGGGCGGCAGGTCGAACCAAAGATCGTAATGCTCGGGGGGATGAATGGCGCGTTTGGTGACCGGCTGATTATCGACGACGGTTTGCAGGATGTGGTTGATGCCCGTAAGACCGTCGGTGTCATTGAGGCGCACGGAGTCGGGCAGGGTGCGCCACTCCTGCCAGTCGCTGTTGAAATCTCCCAACACGATGTAATCGGTTTTTTTCGCAAGCGCGCGCAAACGCCGCATAAGGGCCTTGGCGCTGACAATGCGCCTGCTTTCGGGCCCGCTTCGGGATTTCCAGTGGTTGACAAAGACCGTAAGCGGCCGGCCCTTTACATTTAGGGTGGCTTCCAATATGTTGCGGGTTTTGAGGGTGCCGTCGGGGTCGATTTCACGGCGTTTTAGAACGGGAAAACGCGAAAGAAGGGCGGTTTTGACAGGGGTGGGCTTGGTATCGGCGATGAGCCGGTAGGGCATGGGGTGGCCGCAGGCTTTGACCCCGTTTTGCAAGGCTTTGAGGGCGCGGTCGCTCTCAATCTCCTGCAAGCCGATAATATCGGGCTTAAGATCGCAGATGACCTGGGCGATATTGCGGATTTTGGCCCGGAAGGTCTGCTTGTTCCAGCCGTAGCCGGTGTTGGGGATATATTCGGTGTATTCAGTGCCATCTTTGCGAAGATCAAAAAGGTTTTCGACGTTGTAGGTGGCGATTTTGAGCGTTTGGGCTCCCAGCAGGGCCGGAAGCAATAAAGCCCACCCCCTTCGCACGCTCACGCCTTGTAGGCTTTTAGCAGACGCAGGTGGCCGCCGAAATAGAAGGAGGCCTCAAAACGCGCAAATCCGTGGGAGCGTAACATCGCCTCGGTGTCACGGTTGATGAAATCTTCGGCCAACGGGCACTCGGCTTTGCGGATGCCGAAGCGCACATACCAGGGGGCCTGGTCTACGTCAAAGTTGGCGTAATCAAGAATGGCGAAGCGGCCGCCCGGTTTGAGGGCCTTGTGGGCGTTTTGGATGATGGCTTCACGCTTGTCCTGCACAAACCCGTGCAGGACAAAAGAGATAAAAACCACGTCAAAACTCCCTTCAAAAGGGAGCGGTTCGTCAATGCGCCGATCCAGCAAAGAGATATTCTCATGTCCCGCCGTCTTGCGGGCAAACTGCGCCTTCATCTCCTCCCCGATCTCCAACCCCGTAATGTGGCCGCACTCGCCCACATAGGGCGCCATCAACAGGGCGTTGCGCCCGGTGCCCGCGCCAAAATCCAGCACCTTTTCGCCCGGTTTGAGGTGCAAATCGGCAATCGCCTGGCGGATAAACGACGGGTAGCGTCCCAGGGTGACAATATTCATCAGCAGGTCGTAGTAACGGGCCTCAAAGCCGGTGACCTCGACCTTGGAATCTTCTTGTTTATATTCTTTCATATGAAGTTTTTACAGGGGGTTTTTGAAGCTTGGAGCGGCAAAGGCCGCCCCGGCTTATTTTTGAATGTCAACCACAATGGCGCCGCGCAGGTCGCCCATTTTGTAGCCGCGGGCCTTGTCGGTGGGGTAGTGCTTGTCAATCACCGCCTTGAGCTTGGGGGCGATGTTGGGGCCGTGGCACTTGAGGCAGACTTGCTTTTTAATCACAAGCGGCTTGTAGTAGCGGTAGCCCGACGCGGTCTTTTGCACCAGGTGTTTGGGCAGTTTGACACCGTTGTAATTAAGGGTTTCCAAAGCTTTGAGAATGGCTTTCTCCTCCCCTTTGGCCTCGTTGGCCGGGTTGCGGGGTTTGAGGGTGATGCGCTTGATGGTTACCTTTTTGCCCAGCTCACGGTCTACCTTGGCCGTCAGGTCGGCGGCGTTGGCGGCACAGAAGGCCAGGGCGTCGGCGGGGCCGCCCGCTTTCATGTGCTTTTTGAGGTTGCCGCCCAGGGTTTTAAGCAGTTTTTTACTGGCTTTGTTTCCAATTTTTACCGCCTTTTTATAGGCTTTGTCGCCCTTTTGGCCCTTGTGGTGTCCCTGCCCCTGTCCGGCCAGCAGAAGCGTGGCGCTTAAGAGGCTGACGGTAACGATTTTGAGTTGTTTCATGGTTGTATCCTTTTGGGGTTTTTGGTTTTGATTATACGGGTTTGGCTTATGACGTATATAAATTCTATTGATTAACTTTTGCCCTTAAACTCCCCGTCGCATTGACCGCAAAACCTCTCGATGATCCACCCCTGTGCCCAGGCGGCCAGCAGAATGTAGAGGGTAAGAATGGCGGTAAAGGGGGCGCCGAAGTAGTCTATCATAATAGGAAGCATGGGAATCTTGATGGAACGGGCGTAAAAGAAGGCGGCCATGAGGCCGTAGCGTACGCCGTGGGCGCGGATCTCTTCAAACATGGGGTACCAGGCGTACATGGGCCCGTGGCTGAGCACCCCGGCCCCCAGCGCCAGCGCCCACCCCTTCGCCCCGGACTCCTCCCCCAGGTGGCGGGCGAAGGTTTTGGCGTCGAAACGGTAGTCGATGAGGGCGGTTATGAGGATAATAAGGGGAAAGATGAGCAACAGCTCGCCAAAGATCTTGGCCCCGGCCATGAAAGCGTGGGCCGTTTTGTCCGGCTCTATCCAGGCGCCCAAAAGATAAGCGCTTGTGACAAAACCGAGAAGTTTGAGGCCTCTAAACCTGATGCTCACGACAAAAGCTCCAGTGTCGCCACCGTGGCCACGGCGGTGAGGATGGTAAAGAGTAGGGCCAGCAGGTTGCGCCAGACGGTAAAGCGCAGTCCCAACACTTCAGCCTCCAGCGGTAACTGCACCAGCCCCAGGGTTACCCACGCCAGCACGAAGGCGGTAACGGCGTAGAGCGAGATACCCTGTTCCAGCAGTTCGCCGCCCAAAATGTAGCTGACCATCGCCTGACCCACCGCCACGGCGCCGGCCAGGGTGCCGATGAGGGTGTCGATCCACGGGTTTCCGGTAAAAAGCGAAGCCAGCGCCTCTTGGCTCACAAAGCCTTGAAAGAGGCCAATAAGCCCCACGACCGAGAGGATCATGGGCATGAGTCCAAGAAACTGGAGGCTCGCCTTCTTGAGGGAGGCTTTGAAGCGTTTGGGCTTTTGCGGACTCATAACAAAATCTCCCGCCCCACGCCGCCCGCTTCATGGCCCGCGCCGAAGATCTCGGCAAAAATCTCATCAGCCGATTCGCCGGTGCAGTGGGTGGGGCAAAGGCGCCGGATGCCGAGTTGTTGAAGGCGCAAGGCGGTTTGGCGAACGGTTGTGTCGTTCGCGCGCAGTAGGTGAAACCCGCCTACCAGCAGGCCTACCGGTTTGCCGGTAATCTCCAACGCCTTTTGGACAACGCTTTCAACGCCCGGATGGGCGCAACCGGTTATGACCAATATCTCTTCGCCTAAGTCAAAAACGGCGGCGTGTTCGCCCGGCTCTCCCGTCACCCCGGTGGAGTAGAAGTTTGGCCCAAGCTTCGTCGGCGACTCTTTTACCACCGTCACGCCGCCGCTTAGGCGTTTGAGGTCTCGAATATAAAGGGGAGAGAGGGAGTGGGGCAAGAAGAGGTTCAGCCGGGGATTGGCTTCCAAGACGCTGTCAATGCCGCCGATATGGTCCCAGTGGGGATGAGAGATAAAAAGGCCGTCTACCGCCTTTAGGTTGATGCCGAGTTTGGCAATGTTTCGCATGAGTATGCGCCCGTTGGAGCCGGTGTCAAAAAGCAGGGCGGCGTGCGGGGTTTGCACCAAAACGCTAAAACCCCACAGGGTGGGGTAGCCATCCGTGTTGGGGAAGTTGTCAAAAAGAATCGTGACGCGGCTCATGCCTTTAAAAGCTCTTTTACCAGCCGGTTGGCAATCTTCGGATCGGCCTTGCCCTGGGTTTTTTGCATCACCTGGCCCACGAAAAAGCCAAAGAGCTTTTCGTTGCCCTCTTTGTATTTGGCCACGTTTTGGGGGTTTTGGGCGATGATCTCTTCGATGATGGGGCGAAGCGTTTCTGGATCGCTGATTTGGCGAAGCCCTTTTTGCTCGACAATCGTTTCGGGATCCTCGCCGCTTTGCGTCATCGCCTCAAAGACTTCTTTGGCTGTGCGGGTGGAGATGGCGCCGCTATCAAGCAGTTCGGCCAGCTTGGCGATCTGCTCGGGGCCGAAGGAGAGGGCGGCCTCTTTTTTAAGCTCCCTGGCCACTTCGTTGGTCACAAGTTTTGCCACCGTCTCCACACTGCCGCCCGCTTCGCGTGCCTTTTCAAAAAAGCTTGCCAGCGCCTCGTCGCGCGCTAGGGTAACAGCGATCTCTTCACGCAGTCCCAAGGCTTTGTAGCCCTCAAAGCGCTCTTTTTGCGCCGTATCCATCGGTGGCAGTTCGTCCCCTTTGGGTTGGGGCTTGGCGGGCTCTTTTTGGGGCTTGGGCGAAGGCTTTTGTTTTTGTTGCTTTTTGGCCCAGGAGTCTTTAAGCGTCACGATGCGGTTAAAGACCGGTGCCTCGTCGGTATAATCCACCGGATCGGCGTAAAAGTAGCCCTCCCTTTCAAACTGATAGCGCTCGTCGGGCTTTTCGTTAATGACGGCGGGCTCGATGAGGGCGTTTTTGACCACTTTTAGCGAATCGGGGTTGATGTCATCAATGCTTTCGGGCTGCTCGACCCGGTAAAGCCTGTCATAAAGCCGCAGTTCTACGCTTTTGGCGTGGTTTGCCTCGACCCAGTGGATGGCGCTTTTAACCTTAATGCCGCTGGTATCTTGCCCGCTTTTGGAGTTAGGATAATACTCGGCGATAATTTCTACCACTTCGCCCTTGTCGTTTTTAATCACCTCCTTACAGCGGATAATATAAGCGTAGCGCAATCGCACGGGCTGATCGGGGGTGAGGCGGTGGTACCCTTTGGGCGGATTTTCCTCAAAATCCTTGCGGTTGATGTAGATATATTTGCCAAAGGGCAGTTTGCGGCTCCCCTCTTTGGGCACGTCGTGGGGGTAGTAGGGGGCATCCAGCCACTCCACGTCGCCCTCGTAGTTCTCAATCGTTACTTTCAAAGGCTCCACCACGCACATGACCCGCGGCACTTTGGGGTTCAGATCGTCGCGGATGCAAAACTCCAACTGTGCCACATCTACGACGGAATTGGCCTTGGCTATGCCGATTTGCTCGCAAAAGGTGAGGATCGATTCGGGCGTATAGCCCCTGCGGCGATACCCCGCGATGGTGGGCATACGCGGATCGTCCCAGCCGCTAACGACCCCTTTTTGCACCAGCTCCAAAAGCTTGCGCTTGCTCATGACGGTGTAGCTGAGATTGAGTCTGGCAAACTCGTACTGATAGGGACGCGGGGGTTTGACTTTTAGGGTTTCCAAAATCCAGTCGTAAAGCTCTCGGTTGTTTTCAAACTCCAGGGTACAAAAGGAGTGGGTGACCCCTTCGATGTAATCACTAAGGCAGTGGGCGAAATCGTACATCGGGTAGATGGCCCACTCGGTGCCGGTGCGGTAGTGCGGCGTGCGGCGAATGCGATAGAGCAAAGGATCGCGCATCTTCATGTTGGGTGAGGCCATGTCGATCTTGGCTCTAAGTACGTGCTCACCCTCGGCAAACTCGCCTTTTCGCATCCGCTCAAAAAGCTCCAGGTTCTCTTCGACGCTCCGCTTGGCAAACTCACTGCGGCGCCCGGGCTCGGTGACGGTACCTCTTAGTTCGCGCATCGTCTCTTCGTCGATGCTGTCTACGTAAGCTTTGCCCATTTTAATGAGTTCTACCGCATAGTCGTAGAGTTGCTGGAAGTAATCGGAGGTATAGCGCACCGGCCCGTCCCATTTGAACCCAAGCCACGTGACGGCGTCTTTGATCGCCTCGACATATTTTGGATCTTCCGTCTCGGGGTTGGTGTCGTCCATGCGCAGATGGCACCGCCCGCCGTAATCCCTGGCGATGCCGAAATCGACCGAAATCGCCTTGGCGTGGCCGATGTGCGGATAGCCGTTGGGCTCGGGTGGAAAGCGGGTGACGACCTCTTTGTATTTGCCCTTTTGTAAGTCCTCTTCAACAATTTTGCGTAAAAAGTCTTTTTTGCGTTCGCTCATGAAGTGCCTTTGGGTTGCATCTTTAAGTTGGTGCGATTTTATCGAAAGAGGGCTTTAAAAGAACCCATCACGATGAGTTATCAAATGTAGTATAATGGTATTACCAAAGTAAGTAGGAGCAGAAATGAAAACCGTGACCCTCAAAACGGACGAGAACTTTTTTGAAAAACTGACCGTGTTGGCCAAAGAGCTTCACTTGACAAAAAGCGAGCTGATCCGCAGGGCGGTCTCCGAATACGAAAAGCACATTCAACGCCAACGGCTCAAAAACCGCTTCAAAGAGGCATCCTTGAAGGTTCGAGAATCGAATACCAAATTGACAGAAGAGTTTGAAACGACACTACTGGATGGGCTGGAAGATGATTGAAAGAGGCGGCATCTACCTGGCGCGACTCACCCCCGCCCGAGGGGCGGAACCCGGTAAAGTGCGGCCCGTTTTGGTGTTGCAGTCTGATCTGCTTACAAAAGTAGGGCACACGACGGTCGTTATATTGCCTCTAAGCACCAAACTGATTGATGACGCCGAACCGTTGCGACTGCGCATCGAAAAACGGGAAAAACTCGAACATGATTCCGACCTACTATGCGATCAGATTCGCGCCATCGATAGGCGGCGCATCCTGTCGGAAAAACTGGCCTCCCTCACGCCCGAAGAGATGATAAAAGTCGAATCGATGGTGTCGTTGATACTTGATTTTGAGAGTTGACTTTACAAGGATTTGAAAATGAGTGATATCGTCACATTCAAAGATGGTCAGATTCTTCTACCCGTTCAGGTGGAAGCGGAGTCTATTTGGCTGACTCAAAGGCAGATGGCGGAGCTCTTTGAAAAAAGTGTCAAAACGATTTCGGAGCACATCGGCAATGTTTATAAAGAGGGAGAATTGCAGCGAAATGCAACTGTCCGGAAATTCCGGATCGTTCAAAAAGAGGGAGATCGAGAAGTCGAAAGGGAGATCGACCACTACAATCTCGATGTGGTGATTTCCGTCGGTTACCGCGTCAAATCAAAACGGGGCACGAAGTTCCGCATCTGGGCAACCAAAGTACTCAAAGAGTACATCATCCGCGGATATGCATTGGACAAACAGCGCCTACAGAGGCAAAAACTGGCCGAACTTGACGCCACACTGAGGCTTATCCGCCAGGCGGTCGCGTCCCGTGAGCTTGGCGTGGAAGAGGTCCGGGGGTTTGTGGAGATCATCGGTACCTACGCCAAAAGCTGGGCACTCTTGCAAGGCTACGACGAGCAGACCCTTCAAGAGGTGGTACGCACCAAAGAACAGCGCTTCATCCTCGATTACGACGAAGCCAAAGCCGCTATTGCCGCACTTAAAAGGGAGCTGATATGCAAGGGCGAAGCGAGCGAACTCTTCGGGCGTGAAAAGGCGGGAGAATTTCGGGGCAATTTGCTGGCCATCTACCAGAGCTTCGGCGGCGAGGAGTTGTTGCCCTCCGTGGAGCAGAAAGCGGCGCATTTACTTTACTACATCGTCAAAGGCCACCCCTTCAGCGACGGCAACAAACGCATCGGCGCCTATCTTTTTGTTCTCTTTTTGCACAAAAACGGCATTTTGTACCGTAGCAACGGCGAACCCCTCATCAACGACAATGCCCTGGCTGCCCTCACTCTGCTGGTGGCCACATCTCACCCGTCACAAAAAGAGATCATCATTCGACTCATCATGAATATGTTGGTGGAGGAAAATGTATGAAACGCCTCGAAGAGCTCTACGAAAAGGACCGCCCCAGAGAGAAGCTAAAGGTCAAAGGCCCCGCCGCGCTGAAAAACTGCGAGCACATGCCGTACTGTCAGCACCCTCAACCAAACTAACGTCCACCCCCGAGAAATCTTCGCCGATGCCGTCACCGACCGTGCTGGCGGCATCGTCATCGCCCACAACCACCCCAGCGGCCAGTGCTTTCCCGGTGCCGAAGACCGACGCATCACCCGCCGCATCAAAGAGGCGTCGCAGATCATGGGTATCGAACTGGTTGATCACGTGATTATCACGAAAGATGGATGGTATAGCTTCGCGGAGGAGGGGGAGCTATGAAGTTTTCGGTAAAATCGAAATAAAAAATAAAGCATCGGAGACAATTTTTGGATCACGCAACCCATAACAAGCTGGTCAATTTTATCTGGAGCATTGCCGACGATTGTCTTAGAGACGTCTATGTACGAGGTAAGTACCGCGATGTGATTTTGCCGATGGTAGTTTTGCGCCGTCTGGACGCACTTTTGGAACCCACCAAAGAGAAGGTGTTGGAAGAAGTGCGGTTTCAAAAGGAAGAAGTGGGACTAACCGAGCTTGACCCCAACGGTTTGCGCGATGCCAGCGGCTATGTCTTTTACAACACCAGCCAATGGACACTTCAAAAGCTCTACGACACCGCCACTAACTCCCGCCAGCTGTTGGA
>JAADEJ010000038.1 GCA_013153475.1 Campylobacterota bacterium | reverse complement strand
TGGCTGAGCACCACGATATCCAGCCCAAACCGCTCGAAAATCTCGGCCAGCGGCTTTCTGAGCATGGGATCGACAATCAAGACCACCGGGGCAATGCCCTTTTGCAGAACTTTCTGGGCTTCGGCGCTGACCGTTTCGACCACTTTGTTGATCTGCCCCACGTTCAGAAGAAGCTGACGGGTACCGTCGGTTTCGCGAAGGTGGTCAAGCAGGCGCTGTTCGGTGGCGGTGTTGAGGGTGAGCAGTTTGATTAGTCCTTCGCTGTCTTTATAAAGGGAGGTGATGACGCGACTCAGGCGCGCGCGGACCTGCTCGACGATCAGGTCGACGCTTTTGGTATATTCGGCCACGTCGGCGACGGTTTCCAGGATGGTGACCATGTCTTTGATGGGAATGCGCTCGTGAAGCAACTGTTTGAGTACCCGCTGAATGAGCCCGAGGGAAGCGACCTTGAGGGCGTCGTCGACAACGACGGGGTAATCTTTTTTGAGTTTTTCCAGCAAAGACTGCACCTCCTGGCGGGTCAAGAGCTCTTCGGCGTGTTTTTTGACCAGTTCGCTCATGTGGGTCGAGACCACCGTAGCCGGATCGATGACGGTGTAGCCCTTGATGATGGCATCCTCTTTTTTGTCGGCGTCGATCCAGATGGCGTCAAGCCCGAAAGCGGGCTCCTTGGTCTGGATGCCCTCGATCTCCTCGGTGGCCAGGCCGCTGTTCATGGCCAGAAACTTGTCGGCATAGACCTCGCCCCGGCCGATCTCTACGCCTTTGAGCAGTATCTGGTACTCGTTGGGAGGGAGTTGCAGGTTGTCGCGGATGCGTACCTGGGGCATCAAAAAGCCGTAATCGGCGGCGATTTTTCGGCGCATGGAACGGATACGCTCCAGCAGGTCGCCGCCCCGCCCCGTATCGGCCAGTTTGATCAGCTGATACCCCAGGTCAAGCTCGAGCATCTCGACTTTGAGAATATCCTCCAGGGCCGCTTCCTCCTCCTCTTTGGTCGGCCCTTTGGGCGCGGATGGTGTGGCAGCGGGTGTCTCCTCTTTCTCCATACTCTTTTGCCGGGCGGCACGGGGCGCCGCGCCGCCGGAGAGCAGATCGGTCAGGGAGTGCCCCTGTTTCTGTTTTTGGATCAGGTAGCCCATCATGGCGAAAAGCAGGCCCACGAAGGTGAGCGAGAGGGTAGGCAGGCCGGGCACCAGGGCGAACACCAGCAAAATGAATCCGACGATATAGAGCGTGCGGTACTCCTTGACCAACTGGTTGATCGCCCCTTCGGCGAAGTTCTTCTCCTCCTCTTTGGAAGCGCGGGTGATGATGATGCCGGTGGCGGTGGAGAGAATGAGGGCGGGAATCTGCGACACCAGCCCGTCGCCGATGGTCAGCAGCGTAAAGGTGTGGGCGGCGTCGGCCAGGGGCATATCGAACTGGAACATCCCGATCAGCAGGCCGCCGATGATGTTGATGACGGTAATGATGATACCCGCCACCGCGTCGCCTTTGACAAATTTGCTCGAACCGTCCATGGCGCCGTAGAAACTGGCCTCCTGAATGATCTCCTGCCGTCGCCGTTTGGCTTCGGCCTCGTCGATGAGCCCGGCGTTGAGGTCGGCGTCGATGGCCATCTGCTTGCCCGGCATGGCGTCCAGCGTGAAGCGGGCGGCCACTTCGGCGACCCGGGTGGAGCCCTTGGTGACCACCATGAAGTTGATGATGACGATAATGGTGAAGACCACGATGCCGATGACCATATTGCCGCCCACCACGAAGTTGCCGAAGGCCACGATGATGTCGCTGACCGCTTCGGGCCCCTCGTGTCCTCTTGAGAGAATGATGCGGGTGGTAGCGATGTTGAGCGAGAGGCGAAAGAGGGTGATGAGCAGAATCATCGTGGGAAAGGTGGTGAAGTCGGTGGGCTTTTCGATAAAGATCGAGATCAGAATCATCAGCACCGATACGGCGATGGAAACAGTCAGGAAAAAGTCCAGTACGGGACTGGGAAGCGGTACGATAATAATCGCCAGGATGGCGACGATAAGGGCGACAACGGTAAGGTCCTTGGCTTCGGAAAGGGCTTTGAGGAAGGGGAAAGCCCGCTCCAGAAGCCGGGTGCGTGTCGCTTTGGCCAAGGGACTCCTTAGGGTTTGAGGATATCTTTGAGCGTCAGCCCGTCGAGGAAATCGTCGATGCGGTGCTGAAGGCGGTTCAAAAAGGGCCAGATGACGCAGGAGGCCCCCCGGTCACTGGGACAGCAGGACTGGGCGGGGGAACATTCGAAGACCGACGGGCTTTTGCCCTCCGCCGCCTCGATCACCTCCAGGATGGATATCTCTTCAAAGGGCCGGTTGAGCGCGAAACCGCCCCGTGCTCCTTTATAGGAGACCAGAATGCCCTCTTTGGCCAGTCCCTGAAGGATCTTGGCCAGAAAACTTTTGGAGATATCAAGCTGTTTCGAGAGGCTTTCGACATCCTTGGGGTCGCCGCTCTCGCCGATGAGTGCCAGAGAGAGCAGGGCATATTCGCTCGCGCGGGTTAAAAGCATCGATCCTCCCCGTTTTTTTGACTTCATTGTAGTCAAATCTTTGTAAATTTTTGCTTTTTTAAGGCGGGTTGTGTATAATTGCGGACTCTTTACGCGCTCGAAGAAGAGTCAAAAGAGCATCAACACACCAATCAGGAGGTCAGCAATGGCTTTGGATTCGGCAAGAAAAACCGAAATTATCAAAGAGTTTGGACGCGGTGACAACGACACCGGTTCTCCCGAAGTACAGATCGCACTGCTTACCGAGCGCATCAAATACCTTACCGATCACCTCAAAGAGAACAAAAAAGACCACTCTTCCCGTCTGGGACTTTTGAAACTGGTCGGTCAGCGCAAACGGCTGATGCGTTACCTCAAACGAAAAGATTACGATCGCTATACCCAGCTCATCTCCGCCCTGGGACTGCGGGACAAATAATCTTTCGCCGGCGGTTTGCCGGCGACGCCTCTTCTTCTCCTTTTTCACTTTTTTTCCACGTGCTATAATTTCTCTATGTATCCCTATTTGAAGGACAAACGCCTTCTTTTTGTCGAAGACGAACCGGACGTGTTGGCCAATATCGCCTCGTTGCTGGAGAGTTTTTTCGCCCGTATCCATACGGCGACTACGGCGGAAGAGGGGTGGCGGATCTTTTCGGAAGAGGCGATCGACGCCCTGCTGGTCGATATTGAGTTGCCGGGGATGAACGGGATCGGATTGATCAAGAAGATCCGTCGTCACCATCCCGATCTGCCGATTGTCGTCATTTCGGCCTATACCCGCACCGATTATCTGCTGGAGTCGGTGGAGTTGAGGCTGGACAAATATATCGTCAAACCCCTTACCACCCGCAAACTTTACGAGTTGCTGGAGCGTCTCAACGCCGATTTTTCTCCCGGTTGGCTGGAGTTGGGAGAAGGGGTGGCGCTGGACGAGGCGGCCGGGAAAGTGCACTACGGCTCGACGGCGCAGGAGCTGACCAGGAAGGAGTGCCGTTTCCTGGCCATGCTGTACCGTTCCCGTATTGTCGATTATGAACGGCTCTACGCCCTTTGGGAAGATGAGGTTCCCAGTGAAAACGCCGTGCGCTCATTCATCAAACATCTCAGAAAAAAGCTACCGGCCGGCTTTTTGAAAAACCGCAGCGGCGTCGGATACTATGTCGGGACGGTTTGAACGACTTTTCAGGGGGGAGTTGTCGGGGCGCCGACTGACGCTGCTGGTCGTGGTTTTCCCGCTGCTTTCACTGCTCTTTTACGGCGGGCTCTCCCACCTTTTTCTTCTCTATCTCGGCAAACAGGAGCAGATTCGGGATCTGAAGCGGTATGAGTGGACCCGGATGGAGATCGAAAAAAACCTTTTAAAAGAGAAGGTGGAGAGTCTGGCCCGATTCGTGCGCTATTACGATAATCGGGGCGGTGACAGGATCAAAAGAGACGCCAAACGGATTGTTCGGCTGGTCGCGGCGGTAGCCGACAACCTCTGCCGCTACGGGACCGACGGTTCCGTAGCGGATATGAAAAAACTGTTGGCCGGGGCTTTTGGTGGCATCCGTTTCGAAAACGACATGGGTTATCTTTTCATGCTCGATATGGAAGGCAACGTGTTGCTGCATCCCGATGCGGGTATGCTGGGCGCCAATATCGCCAATATCCGCGATCTTAACGGCAAGTTTATCGTGCGGGAATTTCAGCGGGTGATACGGGAGCGGGGCGAGGGGTTCGTGGACTACTACTGGTACCTGCCCAACCGGCCCGGAAAACGGATGTACTACAAAATCTCCTATGTCAAGAAGATAGCGTGCCTGGACGCCTATATCGGGGCGGGGGAGTATTTGAGGTATATGAAACGTTTCGTGCGGGACGAGATTTTGGCCTATATCCGGGACAACGCCCGTTTCGAGAACGGCTATTTTTTTATCACCGACTCGCAAAACCGTTTTGTGCTTCGTCCGAATATCGCCGAAGGGCCGTTGCTCGATTACCGGGTGGAGGGGTTTTACGAAACGAACGGGACATTGGCCTATACCGCCTATATCGCCCAGTACGACTGGTATCTGACGGCGGTGGAGAACCTGACGGCGGTTCGGACGGAGATGGCCCAAAAAGCGGGAGAGATCGAAGCCAGGGGGGAAGCGGATGCCGAGACCAATCTGGCGCTGCTTCTGCTTTCGTGGCTGCTCTCTCTGGCGTTGTCGCTCTGGCTCTCCTGGGTAATGAACGGTATGCTCCGGCGTTATGAACGTCAGCTGAAAGAGAGCCATGAGAAGCTGATATGGCAATCCAGACAGGCGCTGTTGGGTGAGCTGCTGCCCATGATCGCCCACCAGTGGCGTCAGCCCATCAACAAGATCGCTTCCATTGTGGCCAGACTCCGTTTCGGGCATGACCGCAACGATGCCGAAGCGCTTGATGACCATTACGGCAGGATTGAGGAGAGTATCGAGTATATGTCGGAAACCATCGACAACTTTCGTCGCTTTTATCACCCCAAAGGGGAGGCGGAGGAGGTCGATCTGGCCGCTTTGATCGACAAGTCGATCACTTTTTTGGAAGAGATGCTGCAAAAACGGGGCATCCGGGTGGAGACGGCGTTGCAGCCGATGCGTCTGAAACTCTACGGCAACGAATTGATGCAGGTGATGATCAACCTGATCAAAAACGCCGCCGACGCCATGCCCCGGGGCGGGACGCTCACCCTTCGATTACGGCGGCGGGACGGTCTGGCGGTGATCGAGGTGGAAGATAGCGGCGGCGGTCTGCGGGAGGGGACGCGGGAGCGGGTTTTCGAGGCCTATTACTCCACCAAAGGTTCCACGGGACTGGGGCTTTATATGAGCAAAATGATCGTGGAAAAACACCTGGGGGGGCGGATCGAGGCGAACAATATACCCGGCGGGGCGCGCTTTACGATCTACCTTCCCTCCTCCTGAAGGGCCCGTACCGGCGCCCAGTCTTTCCGGTAGTCGATGGGCACGAAACGCGCCTTGTCGTCGAAAGCGCGCCGCAGAGAACTCGGTTTTTTGTCGATGAACCAGGGAAAGGTGAGAAAGGCGTGTTGAATTTTTCGGACAAGATCGGGTTTGAGATCGTAACGGTACCCGTAGGCGGTGGTGGGAAAACGGCGGGAGCGATAGATGGTGACGATTTGGGAAGCGTCGATCTCTCCCCGGGCGATCATACGGTGAAGGACCGATCCCGCCACGGCGGCCACGGCATCTTTATGTCGGACGATGCGGCGGATGGATCGGCCGTGGCTGCCGGAGTAGCGGGTAAAAAAGTCCCGTCCCTCCCGCATGTCGTAACGGTAGCGCAGCAGGTGCAGCGGCAGGCGGCAGCCGGAGTTGGAACTGGGAGTGGTAAGCAGCAGGGTTTTTCCTCGGATGTCGCCGATTGTTCGGATACCGCTGCCGGGGTAGGTAATCAGCCGCATGGTATAGCCCCATCGCCCTTTGGCGTCCGCCATGACGACAAAGGGGTGAAAACCCGCCTCCCGTACCGCCCTGGGCGTCATGCCGGTGGAGAAACCGCTGACATGAAGACGGCCGTACTTCATGGCCTCCAGTTGGGCCGTACCGGTCTGGTAGGGAAAATAGATCACCTTTTTGCCGGTAACCCTGGCGAGATAATCGAGAAAATCGCGCCAGATCTCACGGTAGAGGGTCGGAGATTCGTGGGGGGCGTAGGAGAAGACCAGAGTGGGCGGATCCCGCCACGCTTGCGTGTCGCCGGGAGGATCGGCCAGCAGGTCGCCGTCTTTGTCCGCGAAAGGGCGGGGCGATTCGGCGTGAAGGAGAAGCGTCAGGGTCAATAGAAACAGATATAGGGCGCGCACGGCTTTCTCCCGTCTTTTTTCAAAAAGTATACCATCCTTTCTGCCACAAATTTGCCCGATTTTTTCTCTACAATGGAACCAAACGGCTCAGGAAGGAGACGAAAATGAGAGCAGTGACGGCGACGGTGATGGCGGCGGTTTGGGTCTGGGGCGGTGTGACGGGCCGTTATCTTCCGGAAGGGGATCCGCAAAAGGCGTTGGTCATGGGACTGGAGCCCGGCGGTACGCTTACCATGCTGGGGGCGCCGGTCGGAACGTGGCGGTGTGCGGCGGCGTGTCGGGAGATCTTTATCGCATCGCCGCTGGAGGGAAAAGGGGAGAAACGTTACCGGGTTTTTCGAAACGACGGACGGTATCTGGGATTGGAGAGAGAGGGGGAAAAACATCTTTATCGGCGGCTCGATACAAAAGATCTGCCGAAACGCAACGCCGTTTCCGGGTTGGAAGGGCGTTGGCGCCTGACACCGGAACGGGGCGTGACATTGAAAATAGAGTTCGTGTTGCCGGATGTTTTTCGTTACGAGCGCCGGGAGAGTCGTGAGGAGAGTCTGGAAAAGGGGGAGGGAGAGTGGTATTACGACCCGAAAACCCGCCGTTTGATCGTTTCGGCTTTCGGTTCGGAACTGGCCGGTGAAAGCACGGTTCGGGTCGAAAAAAACCGGGCTGTTTTCAAAAAGCGCGAGAGGGTATTGGAAGCGGAAAGGGAGAAATAGCGGTTATCTCTTCTCTTTCTCTTCCGTGATTGTTTTGATCCAGGCCGCGCTATCTCCCTGACGCAGGTCGCGGTCGTTGAGGGGGGTGCGTTTGGATTTGGTGGGGTAGAAATAGCCTATCACCCCCAGCAAAAGCGCCCCCGCCAGAAAGATCAGAAAAGCCTGCATCTTCAGCGGTAACTTCCCACGAACTCGGCGATCCGGCCGATGCCTTTGCGGATGGTTTCGATATCGGTGGCGAAGCTGAAACGGAAGTAACCGTCAACGCCGAAGCCTTTGCCCGGCACCACCGCTACGCCCGCGCTCTCAAGCAGTTTTTCGGCAAAGCGCATGGAGTCCGTTTCGACGGCTTTGTGGTTGACAAAGAGGTAGAAGGCCCCTTCGGGTTTGACCACCGAAAGCCCCTCGATGGCGTTAAAGAGCGCCACCGCTTCGTCCCGGCGCGCCTCGAAAGCCCGGCGCATTCGCTCAATATCGGCGTCGGCGCTGCCGTCAAGCCCCCGGATGGCGGCGTACTGGGTGATGGCGTTGATGTTGGAGGTGCTTTGGCTCTGGAGTTTTTTCATCGCTTTGACCAACTCCCGGTTCGCGCTGGCGCAGTAGCCGAAACGCCAACCGGTCATGGCCACCGATTTGCTCAGGCCGTTGATGGTGACGGTGCGCGCAAACATATCGTCGCTGATGGATGCGGCGGCGGTGAAGGTCACATTGTCATAGACCAGCTTTTCGTACATCTCGTCGCTGGCTACCAGGATGTCGGTGCCTTTAAGCACCTCGGCCAGCGCCTCCAGCTCCGCTTTGGAGTAGACCGCGCCCGTGGGGTTGGAGGGAGAGGTGAGAATGAGCATCTTGGTTTTGGGCGTGATGGCCGCTTGGAGCTGTTCGGGCGTGATTTTGAAAGCGGTGCTGTCGTCGGTGGGAATGGTGACGGGGGTGCCGCCGCTGTAGCGGACCAGTTCGGGATAGGTCACCCAGTAGGGCGCGGGAATAATTACCTCGTCACCCGGGTCGATCACCGCCTGAAAGAGGTTGAAAAGCGACTGCTTGGCGCCGTTGCTGGCAATCACCTGGTCGGCGGCGTAGTCGAGGTTGTTGTCCCGTTTGAGTTTGGCGCAGATGGCCGCTTTGAGTTCAGGGGTGCCGTCGACGGCGGTGTAGCGGGTCATCCCTTTTTCGAGCGCTTCGATGGCGGCCTGTTTGATCACCTCGGGGGTGTCGAAATCGGGCTCCCCGGCGGAAAAGCCCATCACGTCGCGCCCCTCGGCGCGGAGCTGTTGGGCCAGGGCCGTGATGGCCATGGTGAGGGATTCAGAGAGTGTCTGGATGCGTTGAGAGAGCATAAGGGCCCCTTTTTTTCTGGGATTTTATCCACTTTTTCATTGATTTTGCCTAAGATAGAAAGGTTACGGAAGAAGGAGGGACGAATGGAGCGTTTTATGCAGGCGGCGCTGGATGAGGCGCGCAAAGGGATCGCCAAGGGCGCGGGCGGGCCTTTCGGGGCGGTGGTGGTGTATGAAAACAGGATCGTGGGATCGGCCCACAACGAGGTGGTCGGAAGCTGTGACCCCACGGCCCATGCCGAAATTCTGGCGATTCGCCGGGCCGCCAAGGCGTTGGGTCGGTTCGATCTGAGCGGTTGCGTGCTTTACGCCACGGGAGAGCCCTGTCCCATGTGTTTTTCGGCGATTCACTGGGCAAGAATCGAGCGGGTGGTTTATTGCAACGCCAAATCGGTGGCGGCCGAGGCGGGGTTTGACGATGTGTGGCTCACGGAGATTTTGGCGGGGCGGCGTCAAAGCCCCGTTCTTTTTGAGTATCGGCCCGACGGGGCGTGCGTGCGCGCGGTAAGGGCGTGGGAGGCGTCGGAGAAGAAGGTGCTCTACTGACGCATTGACTTGATGAAGGCGTCGTAGATTTCGTCCAGGCGCTTCTCTTCTTCGATCAGCTCTTTGTGCTCATCGGCCAAGATATGTTCCAAAATGGCCACCTTTTTGATGAGGTACTCAAAGAGCTCTTTGTCGATATCGGGCAGTTTGTTGTGGCTAAGGGGGCTCTTGTCGCGCCCTTTGGTGACCACCTTGGCCGGAATGCCCACGGCGGTCGATTCAGGCGGTACGGAGCGCACCACCACCGAGTTGGCGCCGATTTTGGAGTCGGCGCCGATGGTGATGTTGCCAAGTACCTTGGCCCCCGCGCCGATCACCACGCCCCGCTCCACGGTGGGGTGGCGTTTACCCTTTTGCAAGGAGACGCCCCCCAGGGTAACCCCCTGGTAGATCAGCACATCATCCCCCACAATGGCGGTTTCGCCGATCACCACCCCGATGCCGTGATCAATGAAGACCCGTCGCCCGATGGTGGCCGCCGGGTGAATGTCGATGTGGGTGATGAGCTGATTGAGCCCCATGATAAATCGGCCCAGGAGCCTGAACCCTTTTTGATAGAACCAGTGGGCGATGCGGTAGTTGGCGATGGCCCAGACGCCCGGATAGTTGAAAAAGAGTTCAAAGCGTGAGCGGATCGCCGGGTCGCGCCGGTAGACGCAACGGAAATCCTCGACGATCATCTTCAAAACCGACAGCACCTCTTAGGCTCCTTCCGAAAAGTTGATGGTCCTAAGATAGCCGTTTTCACTTAAGTAGAGGTAAAGTTCGCCGAGTATCTCTTTTTTCTCATCTTCTTCGATCCCTTCCGCCTCCTCGATACGCTGGCGAATGAGCCGCTCAATCTCTTTGGGGTCGTAATCGATGTCTTCGAGCACATCCATGACGGTCTGCGCTTCCAATATCCGCTCAATGCGGTAATGGCCCGCTTCATCGAAAACGATGATCGCCTCGGTGGGGTGGGTAAAGAGGTTGTGGCGCATCCCCAGCACCTCCTGGTAGGCCCCCACCTTGAAAAAGCCCAGAAAATACTCCTCCTTCTCCACGTCCACGTCATGCAGGTAGAGGGGGTTGTCGATGTTAAAGGCGATCTCGCCGTCGGAGTCGCAGGTGATATCCCAGAGGCTGGCGGAGCGGGTGGGGCGTTGGTTGAGCCGATCCAGCGGCATGACGGGAAAGGTCTGGCCCAGCCCCCAGTAGTCGGGAAGCGACTGAAAGAGGGAGAAGTTGACAAGGTAGCGCTCCTGCACCCTGTCCAAAATATCCTTGATCTCCCTGGTGGGTTTGTCCCCCAGCAGTAGCAGGGCCTTTTTGATGATGAGGTGCACCAGCGTCTCGGTGTTGGCCCGGTCGGTGAGGTCGATGTAGCCCAGGTCAAAGAGGGTGAGCAAGGACTCCATGTGATCCAGCGCGTCGTGCAGGTACTCCCGGGCGTTTTTGGGGGTGATGGTGCGGTAGAGGTCGTAAAGCTCCTGCACCAGCGGGGGGTTCTGCTCTTTTAGGCGCAAGATCTTCTCGCTGTACTCCTGGCTGAAAAGCTCCAGCACCGGGGCGACCAAAACGGCGTGGTCGGCGGCCACGTAACGGCCCGATTCGGTAAAGATGGTGGGTTCGGGCACCCCTTTGGCCTGGGCGATCTCCTTGAGCAAAAAGACCACGTCGTTGGTAAACTCCTCCAGGGTGTAGTTTCTGCTGGAGCGCCCCTCCTGTTGGCTGTATTCCACCGCCAGCCCGCCGCCGATATTGATGGCGTGGAGGTTGTTCGCCCCCAGTTTGCGCAGTTCGGCGTAGAGGTTGCCCGCCTCGCGGATCGCTTTTTTCAGGGGAGAGATGTGGTTCATCTGCGAGCCGATGTGAAAGTGAAGCATGGAGAGGCGCTCTGTTAGGCCGTGACGCGCCAGCAGGTCCATGGCTTCGAGCAGTTCCGTGGAGGTAAGGCCGAATTTGGAACTGTAGCCGCCGCTTTTGGCCCAGATGCCGATCCCCCCGGTATGCAGGCGGATGCGCAGGCCGATTTTGGGCATGGGCGTGCCCAGCCGCTGGGCCTCTTTGATGATAAGCTCCAGTTCGTTGATCCCTTCGATGGTGAGGGTGATGTTGTGCCCCATCTTGGCCGCCAGAAAACCGATGGCGATCAACTCCCGGTCTTTAAACCCGTTGACGGTAATAGGACAGCCCCGGCGGGTGTAGGTGAGCGCCAGAATCAATTCCGCCTTGCTACCGGCTTCCAGGCCGTACTCCAGGTCGGCGGTGGCCTCCATGAGCGGGATGACAAAGCCCGGGAGCTGATTGACCTTCAGGGGAAAAACGGCTTTGAATTTGCCCCGGTAGCCAAACTCCTCTTTGGCCCGCCTGAAGTGCTCAAAAAGCGAGCGCACCTTGGCTTCGGCCAGGTGAGGAAAACGCAAGAGCAAAGGCCCCTTGAATCCCTCCTCCCGCAAGGCGCGGACAATCTCGACCAGCGCCGGTTTTTGACCGTGGTTGACCTTGACCACCCCCTCTTCGATGACAAAGTTGCCGTCGCCCCAGAGGTGGATGCCGTAACTTTTGGCGGGATTACCCCAGTGCGTCGAGGGCAAGGCGTCTCTCCTCTTTGGTCTCCATGTCTTTGACCCATATGGCGTTTTGGCTCAGCTCCTCTTCGCCCACCACGGCGCAGTAGCGCGCTCCCAGGCGGTCGGCGGCTTTGAGGTGGGCCTTGAGGGACTTTTTGGCGTATTCGGTATGGACCGTGTGATTTTGGCGTAGACGGTGGGCGGCCTGGAGGACGGCGGGCAGGGCCGCGGGCTCCATGACGCCAAGATAATACCCCTCTCGCGCGGATTCGGGCATCTTTACCAGCTCCATAATGCGCTCGATCCCCAGGGCAAAGCCCACGGCCGGGGTCGGTTTGCCGCCTAAAAACTCCACCAGCCGGTTGTAGCGTCCGCCTCCCGCGATGGCGCTTTGGGCGCCGATCTCGGAGCTGACAAACTCGAAAGCGGTGCGGGTGTAGTAGTCCAGTCCTCTCACCAGTTTGGGATCGTGGCGGAAGGGGAGGCGGTTGGCCGTAAGCAGTTGGGTGAGGGTGGTAAAGTCGCTTTGGCAGGTTTCGCACAGGTGCCCGCTCATCAGCGGCGCGTCGGCCAGGTGGCGTTGGCAGGTTTCGTTTTTGCAGTCGAGCACCCGGATCGGGTTGGTGGCGATGCGGCGCCGGCAGTCGTCGCAGAGAGCCTCTTGGATGTTTTGAAGGTAGCCTACCAGCTCTTCGCGGTAGCGGGGCATACACTCGGGGCACCCCAGGGAGTTGACCAGAATCTCATACCCGATTCCCAGGGCGTCGAAAATGTCTTTGACCATCATGATGATCGTGAAATCCTCGTAGACGCTGGCTTCGCCAAAGCTTTCGCACCCAAACTGGTGGAACTGGCGCAGTCGCCCCTTTTGCGGGCGCTCGTAACGAAACATCGGGCCGTGGTAGAAGAAGCGGTGCAGGCCGCCCTTTTTGTCCAGTTTGTTTTGAATGAACATCCGCACCACGCCGGCGGTGCCTTCGGGGCGCAGGCAGACATCATGCCCGCCCTTGTCGATAAACTGGTACATCTCTTTGCCCACAATGTCACTGCTTTCGCCCACGCTTCGTTTGAACAGTGCCGTCTCTTCCAGCAGGGGCGTCTCGACATAGGTGTAGCCGTAGCGCCCCGCTACGGCCGAAGCGGTACGCAAAATGTGCTCGTAACGGGCGTTGTCGGGCGGGAGAATATCTTTCATTCCGCGGAGGGCTTGGATCATAGGCGTTCCTTGATATGGTTTTCGATGGTATCGGTAATCTCTTTGACCGGCAGGCCGGCGTCGATAACAAGTTTGGGCATGGCCAGCGCGTCAATCACCCGCTCCATCATCTCCTGGATCTTCAGAAGGTACGGGGCGCCCCGGCTCTCGATGGCGTCGGGCGTTTTGCCCGCCATACGCTTAGCAAGCGTGGCGCGGTCGAGTTTGAGCAAAACCGCCAGGTCGGGCAGTAGGTCGTCGACGGCGAAGCGGTTGAGCGTAATCAGCGTGGCAAGGGGAATCTCCTCATTCACGGCGGCGTAAGCGATGCCAGAGATCAGTGAGCGGTCCGAGAGGATCAGC
>JAADEJ010000063.1 GCA_013153475.1 Campylobacterota bacterium | reverse complement strand
CCAGTTGAATATCTGTTTGGCCCGAAACTTGGGCGGAAAGGCTTCGCCAAGCTCTTCTCTTGTGTAATCAAGAATGGAAGGTTTCAAGGTTGGGTATCCTCTTTGTAAGATAATCGGTCAGCCGTTTCATGGCTTTATCGTGATTTTTCACAAAATCATTATGAGCTTCTTGGTTGCAGTGGTTGGTTACCACAAAGATCCCACCGCAGGGTATCTGAAATGTTTTGGCCACCTGCATGACGCTGTAAAACTCCATATTTTCAAGCGCCAGGCCCAACGTGAGAAATTTTTTTGCCGATTCACGGTCGGTCGTAATATAGTTACTGGAGTTGACAATGGTCAATACGTCAGATTGCGTGAGGGCATAGAGAGGTGTTTCACGTGAAACACGCGCATCGGAAACAATAAGATTGCTCTCAAGGGGTGTGTAACTTTTTTTGAGCAGATAGGAAACTTCTATCTGGGCCGCGGCTTTGCTTTCAACAATATCAAAAATCTCATGCTTGCCGTAACTGCCCGCGCTTCCTATAAAAAGCAGAAACTCAGGGGGCGAGAGAAGACAAAGACGCGTCAGGTTGACGGCGCTTTCACACAGCCCCATGCCGATAGGATGGGCAAACGGGAAGGTTTCGTTATGCCCTGCCGAGACAATCATAAGCGCACCGGAATGCCGTTTTCATGAAGATAGCGCTTGAGATCCATAATGTCGATCTCTCTAAAATGGAAGATTGAGGCAGCTAAAGCGGCGTCGGCACCCGCCTCAAAAGCCTCTTTAATATGCACCATCTCTCCCGCACCGCCGCTGGCGATAACCGGAACGTGAACGGCGGTACCGATGGCGTGGTTGAGGGCGTTGTCATAGCCGGCTTTGGTGCCGTCGGCATCCATGGAGGTGAGCAGAATCTCCCCCGCGCCCCTCTCTACCGCCTCTTTTGCCCAGGCCACCGCGTCAATGCCCGTGTCGATGCGGCCGCCGTTAATGAAAATGTTCCAGCGGTTCTCCCCTACCCTTTTGGCGTCAATGGCCACCACAATGCACTGGCTGCCAAACCGTTTGGCTCCCTCATCGATAAAGTCGGGCCGTTTGATGGCCGCGGAGTTGATGCTTACTTTGTCGCATCCGACATTCAAAAGCGCGTAGATGTCGTCGAGTTTTCGGATACCGCCGCCGACGGTCAAGGGAATGAATATCTCTTTGGCCACCTCTTCGACAATGTGGACAATGGTGTCACGGTTTTCATGGCTGGCGGTAATGTCCAAAAAGGTGATCTCGTCGGCCCCCTCCTCGTTGTAGCGTTTGGCCACCTCTACCGGGTCGCCCGCGTCCTTGAGGCCGACAAAATTGACACCCTTGACAACCCGGCCCTCTTTGACATCAAGGCAGGGGATGATGCGTTTGGCAAATGTTTCCACGGTCTCTTTCCTGAATGGGTTGCGGCGCTTTTTAGTTAGATATGGCGTCCGCCTCGGCATGGTATAATCGTTTTCGCATTATATCGCAAACGTAATCCGCCGGATAGGTTCCCCATGTATTGTAATATGAATTTAAGAAAAGTTTCAGTATGATTGACCAAAGATCGCGGGAAGCGAAAGTCGCGAAAAAGAGATTCGGACAGAATTTTCTCAAAGACGAGACGGTATTGCATCGGATCATCCAATCGATGCCCAATGACGACCTTCCGGTAGTGGAAATTGGGCCTGGGTTAGGTGATTTGACCAGATTTCTGGTCGCTAAAAAGGGTGTCACCGCTTATGAGGTGGACAGAGACCTTTGCGAACATTTGCGTGAGCGGTTTGCGCCGTATCTGAAAGAGGATAGGCTCAAGCTTCATTGCGGAGATGTTCTAAGTCACTGGAACGACGAGAGTTTGGAGCGTGGGCCCTATCATTTGGTTGCCAACCTCCCCTATTACATTGCGACGAATATCATTTTGCGGGCGCTAAAAGACCCTAACTGCCGCTCCATGCTGGTCATGGTGCAAAAAGAGGTGGCGGAAAAGTTTTCGGCCTCCCCCGGCGAGCGACATTTTGGCGCGTTGGCCGTTTTGGCCCGGCGGTGCGGCGAGGCGGTTGCGGTTTTTGACGTGCCGCCGGAGGCGTTTGTGCCCGCGCCCAAAGTGATGTCGTCGGTTTTGCGGATTGTCAAGCACTGCTCCCTTGACGATCCGGCGTTTGAAGAGTTTTTGCGAACCGCTTTTGCGCAACCGCGCAAGACGCTGGCCAAAAACCTCTCCAGACACTATGCCAAAACGGATGTAACAGAGGCTCTTGCGCGTTACGGTCTGGCTCCCTCCGTCCGCCCCCACGAAGTGGCGACATCCCTCTATCACCACCTATACAATGATTTGAAAGGTGAGACGGATGGAAGAGAAAAAGAATCAGGGGAACAACCCCGAAAAAAAGACAGGTCAAAACGGCGGACAGAACCAAAACAGTAACAGGCGCCGCCCCCGCCGCCCCCGCAACAACAACGCGCAGGGAGAGAATCGCGCCAAAAACGGCCAACAAAACCAGCAGGGCGGCAATCGCCAGGGTAACAAAAGCGGTAACAGAAGCCGAGGTCGCGGCCGGGGCCGCGGGAACGGCCGAAACCCCGAAAGTCACTACAAAACCCCCAAAAACGTGCAACGCAGCAGTGACGGCGTCTATACCGACATCAACCAGGCGATCGCCGCCAACAAAGCGGTACACGAGGAGCGGCTCAAAACCGCCAACAAGATCGACGTGAACAACCGGGCCAAAATCCGTTTTACGCCCCTGGGAGGGCTGGGTGAGATCGGCGGCAATATCGCGGTGCTTGAGACCGAAGAGAGCGCCATTGTCATCGACGTGGGAATGAGTTTCCCCGACGAGACGATGCACGGCGTGGATATTCTGGTACCCGATTTCGGTTATCTGCACACCATCAAGGACAAAATCGCGGGCATTGTCATCACCCACGCCCATGAAGACCACATCGGCGCGGTGCCCTACCTTTTCAAAGAGCTCAAGTTTCCCATCTACGGCACACCCCTGCCTTTGGGGATGATCGCCAACAAGTTTGACGAGCATGGGCTTAAAAACGACAAAGAGAAATATTTCCGTTATGTGGAGAAGCGCAAACCCATCAAAATCGGCGATTTCGAGATTGAGTGGATCCATATGACCCACTCCATTATCGACGCCTCTTCGTTGGCGATCCGCACGCCCGCCGGGACTATTATCCATACCGGCGACTTCAAGATCGACCACACCCCTGTCGACGGCTATACCGCCGACCTGCACCGGTTGGCGCAGTATGGCGAAGAGGGGGTTTTGCTACTGCTTTCAGACAGCACCAACAGCCACAAACCAGGCATTACAAAAAGCGAAAAGAGTGTCGGCCCCACCTTTGACCATCTTTTCGCCAAGGCCAAGGGACGGGTGATTATGTCTACCTTCTCCTCCAACATTCACCGGGTCTACCAGGCCATCGAGCACGGTATCAAGTACGGCAGAAAAATCGCCGTCATCGGCCGATCCATGGAGCGCAACCTGGAGACCGCCCGGCAGTTGGGATACATTGATATTCCCGAAGATGTCTTCATTGACGCCCACGAGGTGGTGCGCTACAGCGATAACGAGGTGCTTATTGTCACAACCGGCAGTCAGGGCGAGGAGATGAGCGCGCTTTACCGTATGGCGACCGACGAGCACCGCCATATCAAGATCAAACCCTCCGATACCATCATCATCTCCGCCAAGGCGATTCCGGGCAACGAGGGGAGCGTGTCGCGCATTATGAACCATCTCATGCGCGCGGGCGCCACGGTGGCCTATCAGGATTTCAGTGAGATTCACGTCTCCGGCCACGCGGCCCAGGAGGAGCAGAAGTTGATGCTCAGGCTGGTGCAACCCAAGTTTTTCCTGCCGGTGCACGGCGAGTACAACCACATTGCCCGCCACGCCAAAACGGCGGTGGAGTGCGGGGTGGATGAGCGCAATATTCTGCTTATGAGCGACGGGGACCAGGTGGAGATCACTCCCAAATATATGAAAAAGGTCAAAACCGTCAAGACGGGTAAAACCTACATCGACAACCAGGCCAACGCCGAGATCGAGGATGACATTGTGCTGGATCGCCAGAAACTGGCGACGGAGGGGATCATTATGATCGTGGCCCAGATCGATCAGCAGACCCACAAGCTTATCGGCCACCCCAAAGTAAGCGCCTACGGGCTGATCGCCGACCGGGAAGACAAGAAGTTTGCCAAAGAGGTCGAAGCTATTATCGAGACCTATATGGCCCATATCAAAGAGGCCCAGCGGCTTGATCCCAAGGTGATCGAAAACGACATTCGCGCCGCCGTGCGCAAGCACGTTCTGCGCAAACTCAAACGCTACCCCCTCATTGTACCTACCATCTATGTGGTTTAAAAACCCGCCCTCCCTGGGCGTGGTATGGTAAAATCTATCTGCGTAAAACATAAACCGACACCAAGGAGTGGGATGGATCCCAAGGCGATTGCCCGTGACGTATTGGAGATTGAAGCACAAGCGCTTTGGGCGGCGAAAGAGCGGATCGATGAAGCGTTCGAGCGGGCCGTGGCGATGATGTACGAAACGCGGGGTAAGTGTGTGGTTACCGGTGTGGGTAAATCGGGCCTGGTGGGGGGTAAAATCGCCGCCACGCTGGCCAGTACGGGCACACCCGCCTTTTTTATCCACCCTACCGAGGCGCTTCACGGCGATTTGGGAATGATCGGCCCCGAGGATCTGGTATTGGCCATCAGCTACAGCGGTGAGAGCGAGGAGCTTATCCGCATACTTCCTCATATCAAGCGTTTCGATATTCCGCTCATTACCATGACCGGCAATGCCGACTCCACCCTGGCCGGTTACGGTGACGCCAACCTCTCCATCGCCGTTGAGAAAGAGGCGTGCCCGCTGGACGCGGCGCCGACGGCTTCCACGACGCTGACCATGGCGCTGGGGGATGCCCTGGCGGTGGCGCTGATGAAAAAGAGAGGCTTCAAAGCGGAAGATTTCGCCTCTTTCCATCCGGGCGGCGCGTTGGGCAAACGGCTCTTTGTAAAAGTGGAGGATCTGATGCGCAGAAAGAACCTGCCCGTCATAACCGAAGAGACGCCGCTGAAAGAGGCGATTGTGGTGATGAGCGAAGGACGGCTGGGGAATGTGTTGATCGTGGATAAGCAGGGGCGGCTCAAAGCGGTACTGAGTGACGGGGATGTGCGCCGTGCCCTGATGAATGATAGCTTTTCGCTGGAGAGCCCCGCCTTGCTTTATGCCACACAACAACCCAAAACCTGTGACAACCCTGCTCTGCTGGCGGCCGAGGCGCTGGCGATGATAGAAAATTACAAAATCCAGCTCCTGCCCGTGGTCGACAGCGCGGGCAGGGTGGCGGGTGTACTGCACCTGCACGATCTGGTGGAAGCGGGAATCAAACGATGAGCGAAACGAGACTGAACAAATTTATCTCCCATAACACCAAATACTCCCGCCGGGAGGCCGACAGGCTGATCGCGGCGGGTGAGGTGGCCGTCAACGGCAAGACAGTAACCGACATGGCCACGAAGGTGACAAAAGATGACAAAGTGACGGTACGGGGGCGATGGGTCAAGCCCCGCCCGCTTCATGAGATGACCGTGGTGGTCTACCACAAGCCCAAAGGGGAGCTGGTGACCAAAAAGGATCCGAGAGGGCGTAAAACCATCTATGAGAGCCTGCCCAAAAAGTTCGCCCACTTTATTCCCGTGGGGCGGCTGGACTTTGCCAGCGAGGGGCTTTTGCTCTTAACCGACAACCCCCGTGTGGCCGATTTGCTGATGCGCTCAAACCTGGAGCGGGTCTACAACCTCAAAATCCGAGGCTCCGTAACGCCCGCCATGGAGAAAGCGATGCAAGAAGGCATCAAAATCAGGGGAAAGAAAGGCGCGCATGAAAAAAGCACCCTCGAAGAGATGGAGTTCGCGCCCTTTTTCGCCTACCAGATTCTTAAAAACGAACCCAACTACTCCAAAATCCGCGTCGCCATCGGCGAGGGAAAAAACCGGGAACTGAGGCGCTTTTTCGGCCATTTTGACCGGGAAGTGCTCGATCTGCATAGGGTGAGTTTCGGCGGCATCAGCCTCAACAACCTGCCCAAAGGCAAAACCCGCTACCTTACGCAAAAAGAGTATGACGATCTGCACGCGTTTATCAATGAGCAACTTCAAAAGGAGCCCACATGATCGAACTGAGTGTTGAAACCCGCCACACATCCGAGATGGTGGAGATTACCGAACTGGTCAAAGAGGCCGCCATCAAAACCGGCGTCAAGAGCGGCCTGGTCGCGGTTTTTACACCCCACACCACCGCCAGTATCGTACTGTTTGAGAATGTCGATCCCAAATTGCGCCGTGACTTTCTGGAGGCGCTGGGGCGGGTGGCGCCCGCCGATCTGGACTACCACCACCAGGGAGAGAACGCGGCAGCCCATATCAAGTCGTCGTTGTGCGGGGTACGGGTGGTGGTGCCCATGCAAAACGCCCAACTGATGTTGGGAGAGTGGCAGGGGATCTTTCTGTGCGAATTTGACGGCCCCAGGGAGCGCAAGGTGATCGTGCAGGTGATCGGCTGACGTGCGAAAAAACCTCGCCCTGCTCTATCGTCCCGCGTGTTTTGAGGATTTTGTCGGGCAAGAGCATCTACTCGGTTCCGATGCGCCCTTGCGAAAGCTTATTGAGACCGATGCCCTGCCCCACGCCTTCTTCTGGGGGCCGCCGGGGACGGGAAAGACCACGCTGGCCCGCCTGATTGCCCAAAAGAGCGGACGCCCCTTTTATGAGCTCAATGCCACGACCCTGAAGATCGACGAGATACGCAAAATCTTCAAAACCCACGCCGGAAGCCTGCAAAAACCCCTGCTCTTTATAGATGAGGTCCACCGTCTCTCCAAAAACCAGCAGGAAGTTCTGCTGCCCTATATGGAGAATGATGAGGGGCTGGTCATCGGCGCTTCGACGGAAAACCCCTACTTCTCCCTCACCCCCGCCATGCGTTCACGCGCACTGCTTTTTGCCTTTAAGCCTCTTGCGCGTGACGATTTGCGTACGGTCTTAAAGAGGGTGATCCAAAAGGAGAAGATCGCGCTTAAGGAAGAGGCCGAGGCGTATCTGCTTGACTCAAGCGGCGGTGACTTGCGGGCCATGCTCAACCTTCTGGAGGCCGGCGCGGCCGTTGAAAACCCCGTGGGGGTTGAGACACTGCGCGCCTTGCGACCCGAAGCGATGCGGGAAGGGAGCGCGAGCAGTGATTCGCACTACAACCTGGCCAGCGCCCTGATCAAAAGTATGCGGGGCTCAGACGTGGACGCGGCCCTTTACTGGCTGGCCCGACTTATTGCCGGGGGAGAGCCGCCGGAGTTTATCGCCAGGCGGATGGTGATTTTCGCCTCCGAAGATGTCGGCAACGCCAACCCCGGCGCCCTCTCTTTGGCGGTCGATACCATGACGGCGGTCAGCCGTATCGGCTACCCGGAGGCCCGTATCATTTTGGCGCAGTGTTGTATCTATCTGGCCAGTTGCCCCAAATCCAACGCCGCTTACACGGCGATCAACCGGGCCCTCAAGGCGGTCAAAGAGGGGGAACTGCAAGCCGTTCCCAAACACCTGCGCAGTCCCGACCATCCGGGCTATCTCTACCCCCACGATTTTGGGGGGTGGGTGGCACAGTCCTATCTTCAAAAACCTTTGCGTTTTTACGAGAGTCGGAAGATCGCCTATGAGAAGCGCCTGGCAGAGTGGCTGGAGAAGATCAAAGGGGGTGACAACGAGGGTTAGCCTGGGCAGGGCCTGTTTTTACTCTTCCAGCCATACCAGGCCCGCGAACCGTCCCGTCTTCTGCTCCCGCCGGTAGGAGAAAAGATCTTTGTGGCAGCGGGTGCAAAGGGGAGAGATCTCGATATATTCGGGCTTGATACCCGCTTCGATGAGTTGGTCGCGGTTGAGGGCCTTGAGATCAAGATAACGCCCGTTTGCGTAGCGGTCGCCGAAATTCTCTTTGGCAATGTGCGCGATCTTTTCATCCACCTCGTAACAGCACGGGCCGATAGCCGGGCCGATGCGCACCCGAATCTGCCCCGTATCGGCGCCCAGCTCGCTCATTCGCCGAAGCGTTTTGGGGGCGATACGCAAAAAGGTGCCGTTGCGCCCCGCGTGGACGGCGGCGATTATGCCGTTTGTCTCATCCGCCATCAAAATCGGCAGGCAGTCGGCCACCATCACCGCCAAAGCGATGTCGGGCCGGTCGGTCACCAGCGCGTCGCAGGCGGGGAGGGTGTCAAGATCGGCGTTTTGAATCTGTCGGATCGTGTCGCCGTGCACCTGCTCCATCCAGACAATCGGCGGTGTGCGGTGGCGCTGTTGGAGAATCTGGCGGTTGATCGCCACCGCTTTGGGGTCGTCGCCTACGTGAAAGGCGAGATTGAAGTTTTGGTAAGCCCCTTCGCTCACCCCGCCCCAGCGGTCGGTAAAGAGGGTGAGGGCTTTCACAGCCGCTTGACACCCGTGACGCGGTAGCGGCTGAATACCCAGGGGGCTTCCCCTTTATTTTGCCACAGCTCCTCGATCTCGACGGGCAGGTTGAGCCCGTCTTGTTGGCCGTATGCTTTGACGCGCAGGATCCAGCGGGCCGTCTTCTCTTTTTGACCGGGCAGGAGCCGGTGGTCGCAGACGGCTTCAAGCGCTCTGCCGTTTGCGTCAAACCTAAAGCGTACCGTCGCCTTAAGTTCGCCGTCGCGGATAGTGGCCTCTACGCGGTGATTGTCCAGTATGCGGTAGGTGATGATGTCACGGCTTAAAAGCGCAGGGTTGAAGAGGCCGTAGGCCAGCAGGCGGGCCAGCTCGGAGCGGGCGAAGGCGGGAGAGTCGAGGGTGCCGGTGGGAATGATGCCAAACAGAAGCGCCTGAAGCTTGGCGTGGCCGTTATGGTAACTCTCCAGGGCGTTGAAAGTGACGGCGGCGTTGGCTTCCAGACGGGCGGCCCAGAGCATATCGGCCGAGGGCCTAAGCAGAAGCAGGGCGTGCAGGGGCGCGGGTTTTTTGGTCGGTTTTTTACGATAATCCCCCTCGATTTGCAGGACCAGGGTGCGGTAGAGGTGCGCTTTTTGGCCGCTTTGCTCGATATAACGGGCAATGGGATCCGGCAGGCGGGCGGAAGCGGGGAGGGTGGCGTTGTTTTCGGCGAAGGCTTTGGAGAGTTGCTCAAACGTGGCGTTGAAACTGGCCTGGCCGTACCAGACGAATCCGGCGTTGACCACAATGAGAAGAATAAGAATCACGACGATTTTTTTGATGACGGGAGGCACGGGTTTTCCTTGTTCTATGGGATAAAACGGGAAAAATTATAGCACTTTTTAAGATATTAACCATCGATTAACCATCCGTTGTCGGCAGTTAACCTTGGCTGTTTTACAATACGTTTAGCCTTTTGGATTCCCCAAAGGCGAGAGACGCTCTTTCAAGCCCTATGCTTTAGAGGTGGATGGCACCCTTACTCCCTTCGGCGTCTTGTGTGGGACGCCTTGATCCGATCCTTCTCTCCTGATAAAATTTACGCGGCAGCATAGGGTTTGAAAGAGCGTCTCCCGCCGGGCGCGTCTCTTCTTCGTTTTTCCCAACAAGCAGCGATACGGTGATACCGGACGGGCAAGAAGGGGAGAGGCGCGACAAGAAGTGAACAAGGTTCAAAAAAATGAATTACATTCAAAAAGGAGAATATGTATGTTGAAAAAATCGATTCTGATCTCGACTGTTCTGGCGGCGGCTTTGACGGCCGGCGGCGTCAATTTCCAAAACGCGCCCCAGGGAGTGAGGGTGATGCCGGAGGCGGGCAAAATTCTCTCTTACAACCGGGCTATCGGCCACGCCAGCCGCTGTGTGGTCAATATTTCGGCCAGCAAGAAGGTGCGCCAAAACATTCCCTCGGCCTTTATGGATCCCTTTTTCCGGCAGTTTTTCAACCTGCCCTACGGTCGTATGATGCCCAAAGAGCGGGTGCAGCGTTCCTTGGGGTCGGGGGTGATCGTCACCAACGACGGGTATATCATTACCAATAACCATGTGGTTGACGGCGCCGATGAGGTGAAGGTAACGGTGCCGGGCAAGGAGAAAGAGTATAAGGCCAAAATCATCGGCACCGACCCCAAAACCGATATCGCCGTGATCAAGATCGACGCCAAAGACCTGCCGGCTATTCGTATGGGTGACTCCGACAGCCTTCAAACGGGCGACCTGGTTTTTGCCATCGGCAACCCTTTCGGGGTAGGGGAGAGCGTGAGCCAGGGGATTATCTCGGCGCTTGGCAAAGACAGTGTGGGGATCAACCAGTATGAGAACTTCATTCAGACCGACGCGGCCATCAACCCCGGCAACAGCGGCGGCGCTTTGGTGGATAGCCGCGGGGTTCTGATCGGTATCAACAGCGCCATTATCACCCGCAGCGGGGCGAGCAACGGGATCGGCTTTGCCATTCCGGTCAATATGGTCAAGCGGGTGGCCAAACAGCTGATTGAGCACGGCAAGGTGGAGTACGGCTATCTGGGGGTCAGCATCAGCGACCTGACGCCCCAGCTCAAAAAGGTCTACCGCAACAAGGCCGGCGCGGTGGTGCTGGATGTGCAAAAGGATGCGCCGGCGGCCAAAGCGGGGCTGAAGCGGGGAGACCTGATTCTTTCGGTTAACGATGAGGTAATCAAGGACGCGACCGATCTGAAAAACACCATCGGTTCCATGGCACCCGGCACGATGGTCAAACTGCGGATTGAGCGTGATAAAAAAGAGAAAACGCTGGAAGTGAAGCTGGGTAGTTTCCCCGACGCGAAAGCGACCGGTGCCGGTGCCGATAAGACGGTCGAGGGGCTCTCTTTGGAAAATCTTACCCCGACTATCCGACGACAGCTTGGCATTTCCGATGATATTCACGGGGTGGTGGTGACCGAGGTCAAATCCGACAGTGAAGCGGATAAAGCCGGGTTTATGCCGGGAGATATTATCATTCAGATTGAAGATATGATGATCAAAAACGTCGATGACGTGGCCCGGGCGATGAGCCGCTACCATGGGAAAAAACGGGTCTATATCAATCGCCGGGGGATGATCCGCATTCTGGTTATCGACTAAAAGGAGCCCCTATGGTCAAAGTGCTGATGATCGAAGATGACGAAGAGCTCGCGGAGATTTTAACAGAGTACCTGCAACGCTTCAATATCGAGGTGGCGTCGGTGCCCGATCCTTTTGTGGGGCTCAGCGAGCTGGAGACACGGCACTTTGACATCGTGATCTTGGACCTCACCCTGCCCGGTATGGACGGGTTGGAGGTGTGCGAGCAGATTCGCAAAAAGACCGATATTCCCATTATCATCTCCAGTGCCCGCAATGACATTACCGACAAAATCGTGGGACTGGAGAAGGGGGCGGACGACTACCTGCCCAAGCCCTATGACCCCAGGGAGCTGGTGGCGCGTATCAAGACCATTTTGCGCCGTATCGGCCGTGACAAGGCCCAGCAGGAGGAGAAGCGGAGCGATCTCTATTTGGATGAAACGACCAAGATGATCTACCTGCGGGGTGAGCCGCTGAATCTTACGGCGGCGGAGTACGGTATTTTGGCCTATATGTTAGAGCACGCCAACGAGGTGGTCTCCAGGGAAAACCTTATCTACAACGTTGACGCGGTGCACGAGGAGAGCTCGCTCAAATCCATTGACGTCATTATCAGCCGTATCCGCAGTAAGCTGGGCGACAACCCCAAAAACCCCCGCTTTATCCGCTCGGTACGGGGATTGGGATACCGTCTGACACCATGAGCTTCTCCCTTCGGCGCGTCTCTATCTTTGTCTTTATCGCGGCAATCTTTGCCATCGCTTTTTTGGCGGCGGGTACCGCCTTTTACTTCTATAGTGTCAATGACCGCTTTCGGCACAACCAGATGGTGGTTCAGCGTAACATCCTTTTTGCCCAGAATGTCCTTTTGCGTATTGAGCGGGGCGATACGGCCGACGAGATCGCCGAGACGGCCATTCGCTACAACATGGACTGGATTTTGGACAAAGAGGAGGGCAAAGCCCTGCTAATCGGCGCCAAATTGCTGGGGCGCCAGCCGACCCCTTCGGGGTTTATCGATATGCTCAAGAAGGGTGACAGGATCTTTGTGCTCATCAACGCCCGGGGCAAGTTGATTTTGTTTGAGGATTTGCGCTTTCACCCCTACGATCCCACGATTGTATGGCTCTATTTCGCGCTGACGGCGTTGGTGATGGGGCTGATCTTCTGGGCCATCTGGTTTAAACTAAGACCCTTGAAATACCTGCAACGCTGTATCCGCAAGTTTGGGGAGGGAGAATTGCAGATTCACTGCAAAATCGAGGGAACGGATGAAATCGCCCAGGTCTCTCAGGCTATCGATGAGGCCATCGGCCGTATCCGTACCCTGATTCAGTCGCGCAACCTCTTTATCCGCAACATCATGCATGAGCTCAAAACCCCGCTGACCAAGGGGCTTTTGACGGTGCAGATGCTCTCAGACGACAAGCAAAAAGAGCGGCTGGAGCGCATCTTTATGCGGCTGGACAGCACGGTAAGCGAGTTTGGCACCATTGAACAGCTCAGTAGCGGGCGTTTTCCGCTGACCATTCGGCCCATCGTGGTGCAGGATCTGGTGGATCAGGCGATCGACCTGGCGATGATTGAGAAGGAGCGAGGCGATTACGCCATTGAGGCGGTGCGGATCGAGGGGGATTTCAAGCTTCTTTCCATTGCCCTGAAAAACCTGATTGACAACGCCGTCAAGTACGCTCCTGACAAGCGCTTTCGGCTCATTGCCGACCAGAAAGGGTTGACGGTGGAGAATCGGGGCGAGAAGCTTCCCCACTCACTGCAGTTTTATATTCAACCCTATACCCAGGGCGATGAGGCGATCAGCGGTTTGGGGTTGGGACTCTATATTGTCGACATGATCGCCAAAGCCCACGGTTTTCGATTCCTATACCGGTATCGTAACGGCAAAAACCGCTTCATAATCGAATTTTAAAGAAATCGCGCTATAATTTCCCTCTCAAAACCCTTATGTCCCGTTAGCTCAGCCGGTAGAGCATCTCCCTTTTAAGGAGGTGGCCCTTGGTTCGAATCCAAGACGGGACACCACGTTTTATTTTCC